>JADFXF010000032.1 GCA_015233685.1 Nitrospirota bacterium
TTAATTACGAGTGTCTTGGCGTTATCTATGTAATAATCGTTGGCTTTGAACATAATGCTGACAACCTGCGCCCCTGCTGTAATCGCCGAATTCAGAGCGCCGCCGCCTGCCCAGTTGTATGAGCTGTCAATGTCGCCCTGTGCGTCAACTTGCGTCCCCGCCGCTACATAAAACCTATCACCCGCTGGAGATGGGAGTAGCAGATAGGCCAGGACAGAAAAGGCCGTCTCCAAAGAGGTATTTTTATTCCATAGAAATTCTTTGCGATAGCGCGTAATGCCGGACATACGCTCTGGACGCGTTACGCGGGGGAACAGATTAAACTTCATGCGGTTCGGCACGGCATTATAACTCTTGCGCCCACCGTTTGCCGATGTGTCTGTTACGTTTGCCGGTTTGACCCATGCTATTTCTGATTTCGCTACCGCCATTTATTTTACCTCCAGTTCGGGTTCATTTGTTATATTGTCAGTGCCTTTGCCGCACCCGCCGCAGCCATGCTTTTTGGGCTGCCGTAGCGGATGGTCTTCAGGAATACTATTCATAATCGGCACGCCCCGAAATCCCGGCGGCATCGAAATAAACGTCTTTGTCTCAACATTTAATATCTGCCCCAGCGGGAATGGATTGCCTTTAAAACAGAACGATATTGCCTGAACCATCGTAATGCCGTCCACCTCTTTCGTTATGATACTTATGTTGGACTTCCTTATCGGGTCGTAATACTCGATGACGTTTAATCCTTCTTCCATCTCTATACCTCCATTAGTTTAATCTTGCCGTAAAAGTAATCGTTCTCGTTATAAGTGCTTTTCTCAAGTATTGGCGTGAGCTCCAGCGCAGGGGCGTCCTCATTCCGAAAGCGCACGTTGAAAGTTTCGTCTTCATAGGTAAGAGCATATACCGCGCCCTGCACCGAAGCCATTGCCTGCAAGGCCTTAACCTGCGCATAGGTAATCCAACACATATTTTCTTTGGCCTCGATGTCGATAGGGCGGCCGCTGATTTCGTTGCCATAGACGACTACACCGCCCGACAAGGTGCGCTCCACAGTTTCGGCTATCATCGTCCATGCAAACCGATTCGGCCAGAGCAGCTGATTTGGAAATTCTACGTCGCCAAGTTTAATCATCCCTGATACCCCGTCTTGCGACTACGGTCAAGCTGCTTATTTAATACCTTCAATACGTCCGCATTCTTTGGGTCGGTATATGTTTTAATCGTTGTCCCGCCAATGTTGAGATTAAGTGTCATCATCCCACCGCCTGAGTCAGCGGTGCCGCCCGTAACCATCCCACCCGTGGCGAATGCCTGCCTTGCAGTGGACGGCAGTGACGGGGCAGTGATTTTAAGGCTACTCAAATCCGGCATATTCAGGCTGTTGAGCATATTAAAAAATCCCGCTCCAAATTTCGACACCGCCTCTTTGCGAATTACAAACTCACCCGGCTCAAGCAGGGCGCGAACTGAATCCCCGCCGCCCCAGCCGGGCAGTTGTCCACCGCGGGCAAATGCCGCTATATTATTCCACGCGCCCACGAGCCCACCCGTGGCTTTCTTCTCCACGGTTGTTTGCTCCATTGTGATTTTAACCGTCTTGTCTTTTATCTCATCATATTTTGTCTTTAAATCATTATAAGCAGTCTCATCCAGCAGTATTTTTATTTTCCTGTCTGCCAGCACGGCCTTATCAAAATTCGCGGCAAACTCCACCATCAAGATATTTATTGTTTTAATCCCATCTTCAATACTTTTAATCCCATCGCCTGCGCTTTTCCTGTTTTCCTCCTGCTTTTTCCTTTCTTCTTCAAGGAGGGCGTTTATTTGCTCCTGTATCTTTTTCGCGGCCTCCTTGTCTTTACCTTCATTTCCCGCGCCGGCCTCATAAGCAATTCTAAATATCTCCCATTCCTTTAATTTTCTTTCATTGTCCCTCATCTGTTGATGCTGCAACTCCTGCAGAGCCTCAGCTTTTTGCTTTGTTGCGGCGGCGAACTTCGACGCATCCTCTAAATATAACGCTTGAGCCTCTTTTAGTAATTCCAATGCACGCTTTCTGGACTCCTCGTCTCCTTTGGCAAGCAGAGCTTTTGCCTCCGCTTCCTTTTCTTCTGCTTGTCTTTCCTTGTCAGCAATTTGCGCCTTATCTGTCATTCCTGCTCTATCTATATCCCTGAGCTTATCGGCAAATGTTTTTTTGCTTTGATATATCTCATCGTTTAGCCTTTTTACTTCGGCGGCATATTGCTTCTCTTTTGAAATTGCATCGTCGAGGGCTTTTGATAATATGGCTTTAGCCTCTGTTGCGGACTCAATCTTAGCCTTGAGTATTTCCTGCTGCTGCCTCTTAACCTCTACAGACACAGAGCCTTCCGCGTTTTTCTGAGTATTTAACGTATTCATGTAGCTCTTTAATTCTTGATCGACATGGTTGTAATAGTCCATTGCGGCTTTTGCCATCTCGGCATAATACCGCTTGGATTCCTGCCTTGCCGCCGCTTCGATTTCTTGCTGCGCCTTTGCCTTTGTGGTTCCCGCCGACATCTGCTCTATTTCGGCCTTTCGTGCTTCTATCGATTTCATAGTGGCGTTATGTCCTGCCTCAATACTTTCCACCATTTTTTTTTGCTGGTCGCTATAGAGAGATATTGCTGTTTTAACATCGTCAAAATTCTTCTTGAGGTCAGCTACGGCCATGCTTTCTTTATTGGCTGTGTCCGCACCTGTTGCCGCCGCATTCTTACGCTTTTCTCCTGCATAAGCTGCTTCAACGCTCAATATCTTGTACATCTCCGCCTCTTTCCTTAAGGCCGCTGTTTGTTCGTCAAATGCCGAAGTATCACCCAATCCTCCCGTGGCAATCTTGTAGGCATTTTTCATCACGGTAATCCCTAATATTTCAAACTCAGTAATCAACTGCCTTACTACCAATATTGCGCTCTCTACATATTCGTGTATCGTCGTGCCAAATATCCTAAAATCCTTAATCTTTGTACCTATTTCCCATGAGGCCAACGCTACGGTGATGACAATCATCGACTTGCTAAGCGCACTCATCGCCTTTGTCCCATTGTTTACCGACTGCCATAACCCCTCAAGCAGCAATGTAATCTTGGGCAATATAAGTGACAATGCCAGCATCGCCCCCGTGGCCGTGATAAACGATGTGCTCAGTATTGATATATACTCATTTGTTGTTTGTATCTTGCCGTTTAATTCCGCGCCACCCTTTAAAAACTCATTCAAATATTTCACGGCAGTTAATATTGCAGGGGCAAACTGCCCGCTTATTGATATTGCCGCTGCCTCAAAATTATTTTTCAGCAGCCTTATCTGATTTGTAATATCGGCCTCGATCATCTTTTTGTAAGCGATTTCCGTTGAACCGGCTGCGTTTTTAATTTCACCTAATACACCGATAAATTCGTTGTAGTTTTGTGTTAGAGAAAGCACTGCCTTGACAGCCTCTTCGTCTGGAACAATCCCCCGCAATTCCGCGGGTGATAACCCTAATTCTTTGACACGCTTTAACGTATTTAATAGTCCATCCCACTTAATACCCAGTTCGGCCAGTTTCTTTTTCATATCATCTGAAGGCATTGCAAACGCCTTTATCGCTTGGGTCAGCGACGTAACCGCCTGCGGTGTTCTGATCCCTACCTTTGTGAGTTGCACTATGGCCGCCGAGACCTCGTCTAATCCTATACCAGCAGCCCGTGCCGTAGGCAGGACTTCGCCGATATAACTTGCTAACTCCGGAAACGTAGTAACTCCAATCCTTACTGACTGAAAGAGCGTATCATAGACCCTTGACAGATTGTTTATGTCAATGCCGTATGCGTTTACTATGCCCATCCCCGCGCGTATCGCCGTTTGCGTATCCGACACACCGGCTACCGCGGCCTTTGACGCCGCCTCTAACGCCTTTGGGGCATTTTCTATCGTAGCCCCTGCGCTTAATAAATAATACAACCCCTGTGCAAGCTCCTGTGCACTCTGTGGTATGCGTGTTGATATCTCTACTATCACGTCGCTTAATTCGCTAAACTTGATTTTACTGGTATCTACGAGTGTGTTTACTTCATTCATTTTATGTGAGTAAGCGGAGTAAGTAGAAAATGTCTGACTCGCAGTATATACAGCGCCAGCTAACCCCACAAACTCAGCCTTCATATTCGATAGTATTGACGGGTAGTCATTCAGACTACGTTTCAACTCGTCGGTTTTGGTTTGCAGTTGAAGTTTCGCCTTATAAAGCTCATCCATAGACAGTTTACCGGACGATTTAAGTGTTGCATACGCACTCTCAAGAGATTTCATATCCTCTTTCACCGCCTTGAAATCAGGCATGTTGAGTTTTTGGAAGGCGTTTTCAAAGTCATCATCCGTAACCTTTACTTTATCGCGCACCTCTGTTAAACTATTAGTGATAGCTTTAAAGCCTTGTTGTAATTTATCTAACCCGGAGGTGACGGCCTCAATGACTATTTTAAGATTTAAATCTGCCATCTCTTATCGTCCTGAGCAACGCGGAGGTTTATACTCACGGGCTACCCTTTGGGATATAATTGTTGCAGTTGCCGCTTTATCGTTACCTGTTTTCATCTCAGTGTTCCCTTCTTTCGGTTATATTTTAAGCCGCATATCAGTTTTCGCGGTGTCTGTTTTAATCGGTTTGCTGTTTCTTGCCGCCGTAGTCTTTCTACTGCTTTTTGTCGTTAATCTATTCATACGGCGGCGATAATCAGCGAAACTGGCAGCCAACTGGCATTTTGGCCGCCGCCGATGCAAATCCCTCTATTTGTCTTCTCGTATACCCCCGAATTTCTCTAAATCTGTGGCCTTGGGCGATAAGGACCTGGACAATGTTAAACCAATCTGTTTTACTGTCTGAATCGCCCTGATTAGGGCGCTCGTAAAATTTTCGGTTATGTTCATCTCCACGAAATCAGACATTATCGCAAGCCCGGTTTCCACTGGTACGGCCTTCCAGAACTCATTATCCTTCCCGGACACCGCATTTAGGAGCAGCAGTACCTCGGCTCCCGCCTTTTCGATTATGGCCGCCGGCGTCATCGGCTCATCAGAGGCCGCGGTCTTCTCAAATATCCGGCCCACAACACCAGGAAGCGTTACCATCAGCTCATAAAACGATAACGGCCGTATTGTGATCACACCGTCGCCTATGCGATATTCCTTTTCTGGAAACAATGCAGTATCTCCCATTATTCAGCCCCCTTGATGACATCCCATGTGCCGTCGGGTGTGGACATTATATCGCCTGCCATGTCGAGTTTGGCGAAATCGGTTGCCACCCAGTCGACATTAGCGGTCGGCTGAAGCACCAACCGATGGATAACTATCTCGACCGGTTTCTTATCAACGATATTGACGCCGACGAATCTGACAAACACATCGCGCTGCGTCATTGCATTTGCCTTGATCTGATAGGAGCTGCTGACGTCGGTCTCGTATGTGACTTTAAGTGCCTCTGCCTCGGCAATCCTGCCCGTTGCGAGCGCTATTATGCGCCCTACCGTGTAGTCAACCTCATAGTCTGTGCCCTCCGTGTACTGCACGGTCAAAGTCGCAGACCCCGCGGTCTCATTGACTAAGGTCTCTGCAACTGTAATGGCATGTTGCGCTACTGTGGCAATGGTCTTTACACCGTTATTGCTTGCCGTGTCCGATATGAGTATCTTTTGCCCAGCGGCAAATCCCGCGGTGACAAAATCCTCACTGGATATTCCTATCGTTTTGCCAGTCGCGGTGAAAGATATGTCCGTGGCCGTCAGTATTTTGTCGGCGCTCAGGACTACCGGCGCGGGCGACTGCTTTACGTTGCGATTCCCCATTTTCATATATTTTCCAAGCGCGGCCATAACCGACTCGTCCGTCACAGACCCCGCCGCCTGCGTTAGATCGCTGTCCACGCCAAATAGGGCAAGCATCAGGTTTTTGCGCCTGATGTCTCGCAGGGTAAACTTTGCCTGCTGCGGGGCACTCGTTACGGCCTTTGCTACTATCTGTCCATAGTTGGCAGCCCTGGAACTGAGCATCTCTTTTGTGGCCAGCTTTGGGGCTTCCACGACGAAATTATCGGTGTTGCCGACGTCCAATTCCCCTGTCTTACCGCCATCTGCGGTAAGTGCGTCAATATAGAGTATCCCGCTGCCTACAAACGCATTTGATACGTAATCCATATGCTACCTCCTTTTATTTATATAACCACAGGACATCCTGCGGCTTAGTCTTATCAATGTCGAGATGGATTAGTTTCTCGCCAACGCCTATCCTTGTTAAGTGTTCGAGGGCATGTTTGAGAACTTTCTGTCTTTTGGCACTGCTATCAATGGCAATGTCGGCGGCAAGCCCTTTCAGATGTGCCGAGTCCGCCTCTCCTCCTACTGCCTCGTTATGTTTCGTGCAGCGTGTCCCCGATGTTATCACCAGCGGCATTTGGACATCATCCCGCAGTTTATCAAGCCTGTCTACAAGCTCCTGTGAGATGTTGTTTAGTCCACATCCACAGGGACAGGTAAAGTCCTCTTGTTTAAAATGCTTTGACGTTATCATTTGTCACCATCCTTACTTAATATTGCCGCAATACCAGCCCCGATAAGGCCATATGCGGCGTCTGGTTTATTATGGTAAGAAGCCATTGCCGCGCCCACCAAACATAACACGCCCACCAGCGTCGTCTTATAGTTTTTCGCTATTGCCGCCGCTATCTCGTTCATTTGCAGTCCACGTCCAGCTTGACTGTGCTGTTGTCATACAGGACAACAAGGTAGCAATTGTCAGTGATCTGGACGCTGCCCCTTCCCGCTCCAGTTCCGGCACAGCCGACAATTGTTAGACTTAATAACCCAAGACATATTACAATCAGTTTTTTCATACTATCCTCCTTAGTGTGAGTTTCCATACCGCTCAAGGCGGTTTAACCAGCCAGGCAGAAACTTCCTTTTTTTATTATTCTGTATATCTGCGATGGCGACTTGCCAAAGAACCTTGCTATATCAGCAATCGTGATTTTGCCGTATATCAACAAGGCTAAAGCGCGTAATCTCAGGTCTTTTATTTTTCTAATTTTATCGATATTAATCTTGAGCCTTGATTCCTTGCCTGCCCTAAGTTCGGTTAAGACATCTTTATAGTCAGCTATGATTGCCTTCTCGTCATGGCCTAACGAGGGTATCTCATTCGAGACATGAGATAATTTTTTTTCAACATATATGCACATCTCCGTACAGGTTGTGTGTTTTTCACACTGCTGACAAGTCAGCCGGTTAAGGTCGCTACTCATTCCACACCTAGACACATCATTGCTACTCGTGGATTAACACCACCAGGCATCGATACTATAGTGGCTCGCATTGCTTTTGCAGGCCTGTCAGTTAAATAAAAAATTAATAATCCCTTTTGGATTTCTCTTTGTGACATGGATTGAGAGTCATTGCCTATCATGCTCTCAAACAAAGCACCGCCGCTTATATTACCTTCTAATGCAAATGTCACATTATCAGGCCGTCCGCTTACAGTTACCTCACAGTACCAGTGCCTGAACGCCTTGTATGGTATCTGGATAACCGGCCCGACCCCTACGGTCGCGTTATCAAGCAGGGTAAACATCTTGCTCTCAGCGTATGCCATAACCGCAATACCCACTACTAATACGATTGCCACTATCATTATTAATGCTCCTATCTTTTTCATTATCTCTTCTCGACCTCCCAAGGTAAAATGAATTGGTATTTTTGGCCGTATGCACACACGCCTGGCCGGACGAAATGAAGGAAATTCTCTTCCTGCCACGTGAGAGCCATCCCTCTGACCCCTCCAGACAGGTCTTCGATTAACATCCCGTGCAGGGTCTGCCTCACTGTGAGTAGTAACTTACGGACATCAAGAGACGAGTCGCCTTTTCCACGCAGGTTTTCACCCATGATGATAACCTCAAACTCCGCGCTTACCATACTCAAGACAGCGCGGCTCCCCGCGCTGTCCGTGTTTTTTGCACCGGCATAAATCGTATATGCCGCCGGTAGCGCTATGGTCAGCGGCCCTAGCTCGTCAAGACTGCCCTGAAGACTTTCAACCGTCCGGAAGATTGACAGACCCGTCAATTTCTCAATCATCAAGCCTTCAACTGATATGTTATCAACCATGCCTCTTATCCCTCACACAACCGCGTTAATTCTTGTTAATTTCGTCTGTTGTAACGACACTGCCACAACTCTATACTCAAGATTAAAATACCCTTAAAAGGCATTTAAAACGTCCTTTGACCATAGCCTGTCAGACGGCGTTTTATTACCCACGTAATGACCAACTACTTCAGTGGCCGGTATCTCAATATCAAGGACAACCGTACCCGCCTGGATTTCCCTCAGCAGTTTTATGGCATTGTCGTACCGAGTCTGTATGCTCTGCGGCAGTTCAGTCGCAAAACGCCTTTCATAAAGTTTGAAGATTGATATATCCACTGATATACCAACTATCAGCCCCGGTGCGGGACTGAGCGGGACAGTGTACCTGCCCCGCATATACCCATTGATTATCTCATCTGCCGCCGATATGGCCGCATTGACGCGCGCGCTGTTTATGACATTGCGCCCTTCGTCATCTGTAAGCTGGATAGTATTAACCAGAGAAATAGACGCCGCTATATCGTCTGACGCGCAGTATCCCATTACACCACCGTCGCATACACTATTGCCTCAGGCTGATGCACCGTCGGCAATGGCCTCGACTCGGCCAACAGCCAATAGACGGACGGGTCTTCCTCTAACCACATCTTAGAAAAATACTGCCCCATCACCGGAGATTCCAGGTCGAGGATTGCCCCGTAATGTGTTACGAACCGGCCCTGCCGTGAGATTAAGACAAAGGTGTTCTCAGGGATTAGATACTGTGGCGTGCCTGAATCGTCGTCATACATTGCCGAGTATTCGTAGAGCTGGATGCCTGCCAATACACCGAGGAAATTGGAATTCGTGATAGCAATGTTGCCAGCGTCTATGCGTCTGTTCCAAAGTATTTCTTTCACCACCGTGTTGTTAAGAAATGCGTCCACCGCCTTTGACCCGCAAATCGCTATGTCGGCGTTGAGGCCAGTTTTTTGGTTTATCAGCCGCTTCCACGCGCGAATGTCTTCTACAGGATTTGAGCCGGCCTGGTCCCATTTGTCCGAGCCGCTCAACACCGGGTTATTATCATCCGGCAGGAGAAAATCAACGTTAAACGAGATGTTTTCCTGCGTTACGGTTATGCCGCCCGAGAGGGCCTTACACGCCATAAATTCTGTACGGCGCGTAATCCGGTCTTTGAGGTTTTGCTGTTCCAGAGCAATCCTCCGGTTTCTCGCGTCGGTTACGTTTCCGCCGCCCGTCACGTATAGGTTGCCGCCGGGTGCTCTTTCTAACAGCAGATCGTTAGCCGTTAGCGGCAATTTCATTCTGAGTCTGGGCGTTTTTATTGTGCGGAGCTGGCCGCCAAGTTTGCTGATAACGATGCCGCCCTCAACCGGCGATACAAACGGGGCAAGCCTCTTGTTTCCGACGAGTATGTCTATGTCTATTGTGTCCGAGGCGTGTGTCTCAACATTACTAAATATCGTATCGAAGACGAAACTCTCCGGCGGAACTATCAGATTTAACGCCTCTGTCAGCGCACGCCAGTTAAAAAGCTCTGCTAATTCAATCGGCATTATTTGACCTCCTTTATATGAATTCCGAATTCCTGGAATTTCAGTTTTGCGGCAGTATCAAGCCCCGTCAATGCGTTAGCATTGAACTCACCGTGGACATATGCGGTGACTGGTGTGTTGCCTGCCGGGCTGACAACATCCCTTGCAAGTATCGCCCTGGGAACTTGCGTTCCATCGCTGTTTCCGGCGGCATAGCCCTTATATTTCCCTGTAGCCGTTACGCGGCCAAGCACTGTACCGAGTACCATAGCGGACGCATCTGACGCCGTTGTAACCGGTATCTGAATCGGGTCATGGTCTCCGGCCAGAATGTTATACTGCGGTTTCGTTAATGTACCTACCCCTAATGTATCCATTTACTTACCCCCTTTATTTTTTGGTTTAAGGCTGTCTGCGATTTTTTGCCCTAATGCGGCATCTGGATTAGGAGTATCACCGGCGGCGAATTCCTTTGTGGCAATCTCCTTTAAATGCACCTGTGGCGGCAGTGTCCCTATGAATTCCTTAAAGGCGTCTATCGCTGGCCTCTTGCCGAATTCCGAAAACTCATACTGCCCCGCGGCGGCCATGATGTGCATGAACTCGGCAACGAGCGGTTTTTGAGCGGGCGTGAGCTTTCCAACGCTGACCAGCTTATCGCACCAGTCTGTAAACTCACCTTGCTTGTTAGCCTGTTGAAGTGCGCCTATCTGCGCTTGCAGCTTTGAGACTTGGTCTTTAAGTGTTTGGAGTTCGGCTGCCGGGTCAGTTGATTTGTTAGGCTGATTCCCTGCTGTGTCGTCGGGGGGAGGTGTTTTGTCTGCGTTTGCAATAGCAAACTCGATTTGGCTGCCTTCCGCCGCTTTAAACGTCGCATCCTTTAGACCCTTCACGGCGGGCGGCATTGCACCTAAAAAGCCCACATGCCGCAGCGTCATGTCGGGGTGCAGGGCTATTGAGCGTTTCTTAAACGCGCCTGATTTCACCATATCTGCAAATTCCGGGTTGATGTCCTTCAGCGATGCTATAAGCACATCTCCTTCCCGCTTTATACTGTGTACCCAGCCGTAGGCGGGGGAATTGTCCTTCGGATGTCCAATAACGACAGGGGCCTCGTGATTTTGCGGATTGTAGCTTGCCACAATGTGATCAAGGTCGCTTGCCTTCCATTCCTTTGTGTTACCGGAGCTGTCGGTATGCAGGCCGGCTTTAAAGACTTCTATGTCCACTTTCTCTACCTCCTTGATGTTTTATTTTGAGCATAATTAATTCCCCCGATACACTTCTACTGAACGGTTCAGTAGAACTATTTTTTTGCAGTCAGTAGGCTAAGAACAGAAAACTATTAAGGAGGGGATATCTTGAGTATTGAAACAGTTATCGAAATAATTAAGGTTTCGGGGCCGTCTGGTGTGCTGGCGTTAGTTATTTGGAGGTTGCTAATAAATCATGCGCAGCAGATGAAGGAGCTATTAGATCAACATGCCAAACTCACAGAGAAAACCTTTAACGCTCTGGAGAGCACTAATAAGGCCATCAATGAAAACACCTTTCAGATGGGACATATTATCTCGGCTATCGAAACATGTAGAAAGGTTGACCGCAGAGGTGGCGACAGATGAACGATGAAATCCTGCGCTTAAAAGGCCAACTGGCGGAATACGAAAGGGAATTGAGAAGACTTTTTATTGCCATCACCGGTGATAAAAATATGATACGGATATATCTGCCTGCACACGTAGTTGATGAGGAGATTACATCCCTAAAAACCGGCCTGGCCCTTGAGGCAATGACACGCCTCCACGACCACGTCAAAAAAGCCAAAAAGCTCGAAGGCAATATCAAAGAAGTAAAAACCGCTCTCGGCTGCGAAGACTAACTCATGGCCAAGAAACAACTATACTTCGAAGAGGCCGAGCGGCTTTTTGTAATTGAACAGTGTACCATCGCCGGTATCGCAGAGAAACTCAACCTTGCCGAACGAACCGTCCGGCTCTGGAAAGATGAGGGCAAGTGGGACGATAAACGGGTTGCTTATCTGAAAAGCAAGCAGGCATTCCATGAGGAACTATACGACTTTTGTCGCCTCCTTATGCTCAACGCCAAGGATAATATGGCAAACAAGCTCAAGCCCGATCAAAGCCAGATGTACACATTAGGAAAACTCCTGCCGTACATCACTAAGGTCAAAGATTATGAGGACGCCGCCGCTAAGCAAGAACCCACAGAGAAGGTCGGCCTGACCGCCGATATTATCAAAGAGATTGAATCGCAAGTCCTTGGCCTATGAAAGAAAACAAGTATTTCCTGCCATATCAGATTGAGTGGTTAAAGGACGACAGCGACGTTAAGATATGGGAAAAGTCCCGGCGCATAGGCGCGACATATATGCAATCCTACGAGGACGTGCGCGATTGTGTCGCTGATAAAGTCCCCGCTGTGTGGTTTTCATCTGCTGACGAGTCGGCGGCGAAGGAATATATTTTATATTGCGAACAGTGGGCTAAACTCTTCGATAAGGCAGCGAAATATCTTGGTCAGGTCGTTCTTGATTCCGAAAAAGATATAAAGGCATTTGTTATAAAATTTGCCAACGGCACGAGAATCCACGCTATTAGCTCCAACCCCAAGGCATTTCGCTCCAAAGGCGGCAAGGTTGTCCTCGATGAGTTCGCGTGGCACGAAGACCAGGAAAGACTATGGGCGGCTGCAAAGCCATGTATCACGTGGGGATATCCCCTGCGGGTATTGAGCACCCACAACGGCACGAATTGCCGGTATTATAAGTTTATCGAATCCACAAAAAAGGGTCGGCTCAAGTGGTCTCTCCACACGACGACGATTCAGACGGCCGTTGAACAGGGGCTTGTTGATAAGATATATAAACGACCCACCACCCCGGAAGAGCGCGATGCGTGGCTTGCCGAACAGCGCGCAAGCTGCTTTGATGAGAATACCTGGCTGCAGGAATATTGCTGTATTCCGGTGGACGAGGCATCGGCGTTTTTGACTTATGAAATTCTTGAGAAGTGCACACTTGCCGATGTTATCAGGCCGCTTTCCGAAATAAAGAGCGACCTGTTTGTCGGCATGGACATAGGGCGTAAGAAAGATTTAACTGTCATCTGGTGCATCGAGAAAATCGAGAATATCAAGTACACGCGCATGGTTAAAGTCATTGAAAAGACGCCGTTTCATATGCAGCGCGCAATATTATTCGAGATATTAAAACTCCCCACGCTGCGGCGGGCTTGTATTGACGCCACCGGCATTGGTATGCAGCTTGCCGAAGAGGCACAGCTTGCCTTCGGGAAATACCGCGTCGAGGCGGTTACGTTTTCGGCAAAAATCAAAGAAGACTTGGCCTACGGCATTCGCAACGACATGGAGGACAGGCAGTTTTATATACCAGATGATTTTGATTGCCGCGAGGACTTCCACTCCGTCAGGAAGGTTACGACAACCGCCGGCGCTGTCCGGTTTGATGTTGCGGCATCTGAGGCGCGCGGCCATGCCGACAGGTTTTGGGCATGTGCGCTTGCGCGATACGCCGCCGCTGACACCTCAAGCGGCCCTATAAACGTGGCCACGCGCCGTAAACGAGAAACGACGAAATTTTTTAGAGGATATGACTAATGAAAAGAAGCAAAAAGGAAAAAGGACAAGAGATATTTGATTTTGCATCGGCGCAACTACCGCCCATATTCCCCGAGATAGCCACGCGGCGAGGGGCGATTGATTTTTATACGTGGTCAATGTACCTGCCAAATCCCGACCCGATATTACTCCGCCAGGGAAAGAATATCACCGCATATAACGAGCTGCTGGTTGACGCCCACGTGGGCGCGTGTGTCAAAAGCCGCAAGTCCGGTGTAAAATCTCTGCTTTGGGGCATAGATTACGGCAAATCAAAGATGTCCCGGCAGGCCAAATTCATTGACGGTGTCTTAAAAAATCTCGATGTCGAACGGATTATGTCAGAATGCCTTAACGCCGTATTGTTCGGCTATCAGGCCCTTGAGGTGATTTGGACACAGGACGAAAACGGCTTTATTGTGCCGGAAGATGTCTTGGGAAAGCCGCAGAACTGGTTTGTCTTCGATATGGAGAATAATCTGATGCTGAGGACGCGGGATAATTTCAACGGTTTTATACTGCCTGACAGAAAATTCATACTCGTCCAGCATGAACCGACCTACGAAAACCCGTATGGTTTCCCGGAGCTGTCGCGCTGTTTCTGGCCTGTGGTATTCAAAAAGGGCAGCATTAAATTCTGGGCGGTCTTTGCTGAAAAGTACGGTATGCCGTTTATTATTGGCAAGCAGCCGCGAAGCACTTCAAAAGAAGATACCGAGAGGCTTGCCAACATGCTTGACGCGATGGTTCAGGACGCCGTGGCCGTTATTCCAGATGATTCGTCTGTGGATATTCAGAGCGGCCTCGTGAAAGGCGGCGCGTCGTCAACTCTGTATGTGGATTTAATCAAATTCCTCAACGACGAAATCTCGAAGGCAATCTTGGGACAGACGCTGACCACGGAGATGGGCAGTACGGGCAGCTACAGTGCCTCTCAAACGCACATGGAAGTTCGCGGCGACATCGTAATGGCAGATAAAAGGCTCGTAATAAAGGCGTTTAACACCCTGATAAAGTGGATTATCGAGATAAATTTCGCAAGCAAAGACATCCCCGAATTCACATTGTGGGCAGAAGAGGACGTTGACCAATCCCTGGCCGAAAGAGACAAAAATCTCACCGCCTCGATGACGCTGTCAGGGCTTCAACTCACGAAAAAGTATTACCAAAAGAACTACGGCCTTGAGGACGAAGATATACAAGAGGGGACGGCCCCCACACCAGCGCCGAATGTAACGGGAGGGAATCCGCCGACCACATTCGCACAGGCGGCGGCTGACATTTCCCCAGAGCAAGCGGCTATTGACAATGTCAAACTCTCACCGGCGGATTTGCAAGCGCAGGCTGAAGACGCATTAAAGCCGATTATCGATATGATTCACAATAAAAAGTCTTACAATGAGATACTTGATTCCCTTGCGGAAATGTTTCCTCATATGGACACTGACAACCTCATTAATATGCTGACGATGGTATATTTTACAGCCGATACTTGGGGACGGCTCAATGCCAAATCCTGAAGACATTGACCTCTCTTACGCAATCGGTCTTCCACCGGAGTACGCAATCGAGTATTTCCAAAAGAAGGGCTATAAAATTACATGGGACTGGCACGAGGCCCTGCGTGAGGCACACACGAAAGCCTTCACCGTGGCGAAGGTCATGCGGCTGGACATCCTGAAAGACATCAGGGACGCGGTCGAGAAGGCGCTTAAAACAGGTATGACCTTTGAGGAGTTCCAAGCAGAACTTGAGCCGAAGTTGCGGGCTAAGGGCTGGTGGGGCAAACAGGAAATAGCCACTGAAGACGGAATTAAAACCGTTCAGCTTGGCTCAACGCGCCGGCTTGAAACCATCTACCGCACGAATTTACAGGTCGCATACATGGCGGGCAGATATAAAGCCCTGATGAAGGACGTTGCAAACCGGCCGTACTGGCAGTATGTCGCCGTCATGGATAGTAAAACACGCCCGGCCCATAAAGCCCTCAACGGCAAGGTCTTTCGCTATGATGATCCCTTCTGGGACACACACTTTCCCCCAAACGGTTTCGGATGCAGATGCAAAGTCTTTGGACTAAGCGCAAATGATATGAAAGAAGAGGGGCTTCAAACAGAGACAAAGGACTCTCCATATCGCAACATTCAACCTGACTACGGCTGGGATTATAATCCAGGGAAAGATGCGTGGCAGCCGGACTTAGATCAATACCCTTACGACATTGCCAAGCTCTATGTAGACGGCGGCCTGACGGGGCCGGATTTCAACGCCTTTTACGATGGTCTGACAAAAGGCAGTTTCCCTGTGGCCGTTCTTTCAGAGGAGTATAAAAATAGCATAGGCGCGACGAGCCAGGTTGTGCTGTTGTCCGATGAGAGCCTTGCCAAAAATAAAGCAAATCACCCCGAATTGACTGAAGAGGAGTATTCCAAAATACCTGATATCATATCCTCGGACGCTGATGTTATTATTCAGGATGGCGAGCTTACCCTTGTATTTATTAAGATTAATGATCGGTATTACAATGCCGTGGTGAAGGCTACCGCAAGCGGAGAAACACTCTTTCTTACTTCATTTAGGAGGGTTGACGATGTTGAAAGAGAAGTCGGAAGATTAAAGCGCAAACAGGGCACAAAAATTATAAAAGATGATTTAAAGACTTCGGGTGGGGCCTCCCATTGAACCCCACATAGCGAGCCATCCTTTGAGGATGTCCTACGGCCGGGAGATTATCACCGCGTCGCCGAAGCCTTTACTAAATTATAACATAATATGATAAGAATCGAAATAAAAGATGATAATATAAAAGCTACACTTCTGGCGCTCCATAGCCGAATGTCTAACCTATCACCCTTAATGGCCACGCTTTCAGGTGATTTAATGCGCTCTGTCCAAAAGAATTTTGCCGAAGAGGGGCGTCCTAAATGGGATGCCTTAAAGCCCTCAACCCTTGCCGACCGCGCAAAAAAAGGCTATACCGGATCAATATTACAACGCAAGGGCGGTCTTCTCTCAAGCATTCAAGCCCAAAGCGGCAGGAATTACGCCGCCGTCACTACAAACAAAAGATACGCCGCGGTGCAACAGTTCGGCTTTAAGGGTTCTGTCGCCGTCAAGGCCCACACACGCAAGATTTTTACCACCAAGGGCAAATCAGGTAAGACACTAAAACATAAAAAACTAAAAGGGATTGCCAATGTGAAGGCATTTTCAAGAAATATGAACATCCCTCCAAGGCCATTTTTTAAACTCACTGATGAGGATATTAAGACTATCATGGAGAGTATAGCGAAGTATGGGGCGTTATGATGTCTCGCAGAGTAAATTGCTATTTATATATCTATAACTCTGAGGAGCCGTAACCCCTATCCAGACCTCGTGAAGTGGAATTGGTTCAGGAAACAAGGTTGTCGCGGAAAAGAATATCCCCTGAGCCTCTAAAGCCCCAGAAAAATATTTATTGTATTCATCGTATGTTATCCCTGCTTGTTTGCCGACTTTCGACCACAACTCTTGCGGGGGAGCACTTATAACTTTTTCAATTTGACAGACGCCGATTAATGCCTTCACGGGAGCAGTGGCATAGACAAACGCTAAACATCTTTTTTCAAGTTTTGGGAATTTACGTCTCAACTCAACTGTCTTCGTACCATCAAATATTTTATTTGCATATTCCGGCTTTATTGAGATTAATATATGCCTCTTAATCATGCCTTAGTCCTATACGATTTCCCATCAACAAACACCTCCGCGCACATCCCCCGAATCCTATCTACGATTGCAGGGTCTATCGTGTTTGAGAGCTGCTCCGGCGGCAGGTTTGATGATACGCTTGTGTGGATTTTGCGCGATACGAATTTCTTATATCGCTCGTCTATGAGCATAAACAGCCGCTCCTCTGTCCAGCCTGTAACCTTGTGCTTGCCTATGTCGTCAAGGGCAAGGTAATCCGCCTCGTAGGCCAGTGTCTCTATTGCTACCGTGTCCTTTTCTCCATAGCGCCGGAGGGTATCCAGCAGCTTTGGGACTGTGATTATGACTGATACTATCTCTTGTCCTATTGCCCTGATGACCGTTGCCGCCATGAGGTGCGTCTTGCCGACTCCGTACGGCCCGAACAGGTAATATCCCTTGTGCGCGGCATGGAGTTGCTCGTATGCCCGCCACTGTGTCTGGTGCTGCGGCTTATAACTTTCAAATGTCATATGTCTCATGTCGTTGATTTGCGATTCTTTTAATAACTTCTCAAATCGTTTTCGTTTTACTGACTCAATGTGGCATTTACAAAATTGGGGATATTCACGGCCGCCCACAGGCTTCTCCCACACCCAGCCGCTACCGTCGCATAGCCCGTATTTGCATTTATTTTCTGTATTTGTCATATGCGCTCCCTATTAGATGGCCAGGTTTTTTTCTGTCATAAAAGCCATCCAACACCTTCTGTGAATTGTTATCGTTTTTTATAATCCAATCAAATGACGCCCGCCAGCCGTCCTTATTATTGCCTGTCAGAAAAGGGTTTGCGACTATTTTTTTGAATACCTCTTCCCATTCGTCAAGTCTGCGCTCTCTCAGGCGGGCACGGCAATTGCGCATTCGGGGTGCTGTCATCTTATTCGCAAAACATAGGCCAGCCTTTGCCGCATATTCATTCCATAAGAGTAATAGATCACCCGGCTTAACGCCATCTGATGTGACAAGTATATGTATCGTTTTCCCTTGCATAAATGTCAGCAGCTTAATCGCCGTCTCAAGACCACATTTTTCAGCAACGAGACGGAGATCCTCGTTTGGCAGGTCTTCTAATTTATATTCTTTATCCAAACAATTTTCCCTGCCTTTCGTCTATGTCATCACTACGCAATACCCCATAAACAAAACTCTCCGTAACTCCCAGCTTTAGGGCAATCTGTTTTACGTTAAACCCAGGCTCTCTTTTCTTTTTTAATATATAGCGTTTTTTCATTTCATTAAGGCTGCGCTCTGAGAGATACAGCGTCATCCCTGACAGGTTCTCCCAGAGCGATTTCAATACCTCAAGTCCGCATAAATCGAATATGAGTTTGACGTCCCCGTATAGCAGGTCTTCATATTCGATGTCATTCAGCCAGTCCACTCAATGCTTCCCTATGCCGCTTCCTGCTCGTCTGCCATCTCGTCTTCTTTAAGGAAGGCTTTGACGAGTTTTTCGGTATCGGTATCGGTCGATTTAAGCACTAGCTTATCGGTCGTATCTGTTATTCTCGCACCGATTTTCTTCAGTTCAGCGGCGCTCAAGTTCAGGAGCGCATCTTTAGACGCTGTCTCCTTTACGTTAATCAATACCTCGGCCTGTTCCGGCAGGTGCTTCCTGATCAACCGGATTGTCTTGTCCATATCATCGATTTCCAGTGTGCCCTTCGACTTTTGCAGTCCTACTTTTATCCCATACATAGTTATTGTACGCGGTTTTTCAAATAGCTCCGGCGCAGACAATATTGCCGCACCCAGCGTACCCCTCTTGTCTGTTACTCTTCCCAAGGCATCTTTAATGCCGTATATGTGTCTTCTTACCGCGGCCTCTTTTTCCAGTTCAAGGTCTTCTATTTTTCCCTTCAGCAACTTCCAGGCATCAGCATATTCCTTTGTCAGCCTTTCAATTTCTCCGAGTGTCATCCAGACCTCCTATCCCCTCCAGCTTATACCCGATTTTTACCGCCATATCCAGTAATGCCAAAAGTTTTAACGTTATCAATGCCCAGGCTTTCTTATGCTCTTCAGATTGTGAATCCTCTGACAGTTCGGCAGCCTCAGCGACAAGCTCGTCAAACATCTCGAAAAACTCCTTCTCATATGACTTTATGGGGTCGAATCCTGTGACAGTTTCCATTTAGACACCTCCATAGGGGCAGCAACCCCTTTTTATAGGCCTTTAAAAGGCTTGTTAACTCGCATTTTAAGGACTGCAAAACGCTGCATTCCTGCTTCCATCTGTCTGCCCGTAAACATTCACATGTTCTGTTATTCTTTTCACGCCTGTACACGCAGAGCATATTGTTTCCTCCTCCTTGCGGAACTTACCGCTGTTAGTACTGGCATATTATCGAGGGCTTTTTTCATCTTTCGAACGTCTGCCTTTGTCAAAAAGAGTATATCCGATACTCCAAAGCGCCCAAGAAAACGCCTCAACATCTTTTCCTTGTCTTTAGACGCCACATAGCTGCGTTCCTTCCACATACACTCAATCATGCGCAGCTGCGCCGGTGTGGCCATCTCGTCGCCACGCTTGCCGAGACACTCATATTTACTGCAGTCTGAATGCCTCTTTTCCCAATTATTTGTCAGATTCAGCGCCAGCCTTTCAAGGTGGTCAATTAACCTCCCTGCCTCGGAGTAATCCATACCCGTGCAGGAACTCGTCCTGCCGCCGCTGTATTCCTTTACAAGCAGCTCATATACTGCGTCATCAACTCCTACGCGGTGCTGGAGTGTCTTAATCTTCTTAATCTGTCCGGCGGTTATTTTCGTTTCGTCGAATGAGCCTTTTTTACATGCGTTACAGTTTTTCGCCATGTTTACCCTCCTTTACTAATTTCTAACAGCGCATTTCTCACAGGCCTTATAGAGCCTGAGAGTTTCGGGGTTACTTGCCTTCATGCCAATGGTCTTAGCCATCTGCCATGTCTCAATACACTTGGCCGGAGAGATACCGCCTTTTACTGGACAGATAACCTGCCCGTTGTTGCCGTATATGCTCATGACACGCGCCTCAACGTTTGCGAGATTCCCTTTATATTTGTCATTCAGAACGAGCGATATGACCGTCCGCGAATAGCCTAATTCTATCCCGACCGCCTTTGAGCCTTTTGTCTGAACCACTCGGCGTAATATCTCTTTCCACATATCAGGCATTCTTACCTCCGGGGCGCTTCCATTTTTTCTTTAACTCTTCAATACTATTGACTTTGAGATTCATGTATGGGACTTCGTCTTTTTCTATCTCTTCAGCTTCGGGTGTTGGCAGTCTCGACTCATCTTTTGCCCAGTATTCCTTCGTGTTCGGGTCATACAAAAAGCCCATATCTTTTTGGATAGGCGCTTCCAGCCCCGTATTTTTTATGAGCCGATAGATATTTTCCTTTCCTATTCCCGAATCAGATTTTCTTGTCCCAACTTTTCTGATATATCCGGCCTGCTCAAGACAGTAGAGCCAGTGTTTGATATTGCCACGTCCGGCCTCTGCCATAATGGTTATTTCATTCACTGTGAACAGCTTCCCTATCCGCATGATTCGCCAGACGCGCTGGCGAGCGGTGTTTTTTCGCTGATTATTTTTCACGTTTTTCAACCTTTTTGAATATTGCTTGTACATCATTTAGGTCGACTTCTTTTTTTGAGTTATTCTTGGCATAGCCTTCCATTCTGTATATCCACAGGATTAACTTGCGAAACCGGTTTGCGTCTTTGTGGACATAAGCTGCAGCCTCAGCGTTAACCCTGACCTCGCACATTTGCTCAATGATGCCTGAGACGTCCTCACGTGAGAGCGGCGTAAATTCCAAAACCACCGAAAACCGGTCGTATAGATGTTTATATTTCTCCATCTTTTTACGGGCCTCTCCCATGCCGATAAAGACTATGGGCGTATCAGTCTGGTCGTGGATGTCCCGCAGTGTCTCGATTACGCGGCTGTCATGCGCGAGATAGTCAACCTCGTCAACAAATATCGTCCGCGGCCTATCCATCAGCATACTGATACACTGCCGGTATAAATCTGATATGCGGTTCACTGGAGACTGGCCAAGCTCCGCGACGATCTCTTCAAGCAGCCACCGGCCGGTCATTAACTTCTTTGTCCTGATAAAGACGCCGTCGTTCTGGCCTATCCACCACATAATTGTCTGTGTCTTGCCAAGTCCAGGCTCTCCATAGACCAGCGCCATGCCGGGGATTCCTGTTTGTCTTGAGTGCAGACGGGACATTGCGGCCGTGAAGTCCATTACATTTTTCGTCCTTGCAAAAACTTTTCGCATTTGGTATACTCCCTCAGCTTTACGATTGTGATGGGGCTGCTTACGGGGCAGCCCTTTCCTTTTCTAACCTTGTTTCTGAAAATATCTAAACAACATATCGTAAGTATCCGAACTCTCAAAATCCTTCCTGAATATCATGTCTTCTTCGGTTTGGAATCCATATTTCAGGTGCCATGAATACCGTTCGTGAGCCTCGTCAAAGTCCGGCCTCACAGGTGACGCCACTTGTGTCTCCGTAGTATCAACCATATAATCATCTGCCATGACTGCCTCTTCAGGTATGCTCCTTGTGCCGAAATCATTGTCAGATGTGCCAAGCTGCTTAGTCGCCTGATATTGTATTGCAGCCGGACGATTTGCCATGCCACTGTCCCAGCCTGGGGTTGTATCTTTACCGCCGGATATGATACCGCGGACGCCTTGACGCGTTGCCTTACTAAGGCTGCGCTGTTGGGCAAGGCGGAATTTCAACTCTTCCATGTCCTTGGCGTCTCCAAGTGCGGCCGCCATTGGATGTATTAAGTCATACCGCTGCGCTATGCCGAGATATGTGCCATCCAGATCATAAACCTTAACGTAGCTAAGGTCGCTTAAGCTGTATCTTACGATTGCTTTTTTCGCCAGTCTATACAGCTCTTCATTGTAGTAATCGGCATTCAAAAATCTGATTCCTTGTCGGCCGATTTGCCTGATTACTGAGTCCATCATCAGGTCGTCGAGGTCGGCTAGGTTGACGCCCATGCCGCGGCCAGAGTTGAATACCTCGCCTATCGTCTTGCCCTTGACGTGCGGGCAGGGTTTGGCGCGGTGATACTTGAGCCATGACTCTATCATCTGGACGGCCTCATCTATTGTCGGTACGTAGCCTTTGTGCAAGGCCTTGTGAAACTTCTCGTTACGCAG
>JADFXF010000033.1 GCA_015233685.1 Nitrospirota bacterium
GAGGGCCAGAATTGACGGTGCCCTTTCAGGGATTAAGAGGGAAATGCGCGCACAGGTTGAATATTTTCTCAGGCAGGGCAAACCCGCCGAGGCGCAGCGCATAGAGCAACGCACCATGTTTGACCTGGAGATGCTGAAGGAGTTCGGTTTTTGCAACGGGATAGAAAACTACTCGCGCCATCTAAGCGGGCGGGCACAAGGTGAGCCGCCATATACGCTTATAGACTACTTCCCCGATGACCTGTTAATCGTCATAGACGAATCCCACGTAACTATTCCACAGATAGGCGGCATGTATGAGGGCGACAGGGCCAGAAAACAAACCCTCATCAACTACGGCTTCAGGCTCCCTTCCGCGCTGGATAACAGGCCGCTAAGATTTAACGAGTTTGAGGCACGCATAAAGGCGGCCATATATGTGTCGGCAACACCGGGCAAGTATGAACTCAACAAGGCAGGCGACAATATAGTAGAGCAAATCATCAGGCCGACGGGCCTTTTAGACCCTGAGATGTTCATACGTCCAGTCAGTGGCCAGGTTGATGATTTGATAAGAGAAATCCGGCTCGTAACCGGCAGAAAAGAGCGCGTACTTGTTACAACTCTGACAAAGAAGATGGCCGAGGACCTCTCAGAGTACTACAACGAGCTGGGCATAAGGACACGCTACCTGCACTCAGACATAGACACGCTTGACAGGGTAAAAATACTTCAGGACCTACGCATGGGTGTGTTTGACTGTCTGGTCGGGGTAAATCTCCTCAGAGAGGGGCTGGATTTACCTGAGGTATCTCTTGTTGCGATATTTGACGCCGACAAGGAGGGATTTTTGAGGTCAGAGAAATCCCTGATTCAAACAGCGGGGCGCGGCGCCAGAAACGTAAACAGCAAGGTGCTGCTCTACGCCGACACAATAACCGGCTCTATGCGCCGCGCAATGGACGAGACCACGCGCCGCCGTATAAAGCAGCTCCAGTATAACGAAGAAATGGGGATAACCCCTGAGACTGTAATCAACAATATAAAAAACATCCTTGCAACCATATACGAGGCCGACTACTGGACAGTGCCGATAGAGGATGAGATAGAAATGCTTGATGTCTTTGACGAGGACAAATTAAAGGCGCTGGAGATGGAGATGAAAGAAGCGGCACAGAAGCTGGACTTCGAACGCGCGGCCACTATCAGAGACAAGATAAAGGCAATACGGGAAAAGGCGCTTGCCGTTGGGATTTAATTATTTGGTATATGTCCCCCTATCCATCCCTTTGCCACAACTATGGAGGCGTGATACCGAGGTCCTTACATATTTTTCTTACAAGGTTTTCGTCAATTTCCCTATGTCGGGGGATTGTACTTAATTTCTTGTCAACGACGTTTATATAAACAGAGTGATTGCTGCCTTCTCGCAGAAGCTCGCATCGGTTTCTTTCGACATAACGTATTAAATCCCGCCGCTTCACACTGTTACAATACCAAAATCTTCTTTTATGATTTCTTTGCCTGAAATGTCTCTTTCAGCGATTAGACGGTTAGCTTCCAGAATCAGCTGAACCGCCTCCACCAAATTAGTCTTTGTTTCTTCCAGCGTTGCACCCTGAGTATTGGCGCCCGGGAGTTCCTCCACATATCCAATATAGCCATATAGTGATTTTTGAAAGACCGCCGTCAGTTTTTCACGCATATCATCTCCTATACCCTGTTGATCAACAGCATAGTTTAGCATAGTTGTAACGTTGTAGTGGGTAAATAGTTATGTTATTATTTCGTCATTCTGGATGTAGACAATTTTTTGTCGCGGAGTAGGAGTGTCAGGGAGTAAGAATTTTTATAATAAACCATGTTCAATTAGGCGGCAGTATTTGTATAATACCTGAATGACGAATTGTGCCTCGTCAATTTCACTATCGAAGGAGAGCATATTGAAGATAAGCTTAGTATCACCGTACAGTTCTCTGTATAATGCCGGCCTCAGGTCAATATCGGCGGTGCTTAAAAACGCGGGATTTGACACCAGAATGATATTTCTTCCCATGCCCTCAACCGAATCGGGGTGGAATATATCGCCTTTTTGTCATATCAGCTATCCCGAAAGCCTGCTTGAAAGGCTTAGGGTGATGACCGCGGATTCCTCAATAATCGGGATTACGCTCATGGATAACTACATGCGAGCGGGGGCGGAGTTGTCGAATGCACTGAAGCGGGCAGATAATTTTGTCATATTTGGGGGTGTGTTTCCGACCTTAAACCCGTTGAAGGCGCTTGAATTCTCCGACGCGGCCTGCATAGGGGACGGTGAGTACGCGATGCTTGAACTTGTAAGACAGATTGAGGCGGGTACCGCGCCCGGTGCGATTAAAAATATATATTTTCGCGGCCAGGGCTATCCGGAACTTGACTCTATACATGATATTTCCTCGTTGCCCCTTCCCGACTACGGTCCTGAGGGCCACTACGTCTATGTTGAGCACCTCGATGAGATAATGCCGGTGAAATCTTTTGAGGATTATAAACCGTTCATGGCGTTTCGGCCAGAAACCAACCGTGATAACACTGTTTACATATACAGGATGGAGACGGCGCGGGGCTGCCCGGACAACTGTACCTACTGCGCCAATAATGTATTGAAAAAAGTTCAGTCCCCAAAGGTACGCTTCAAAAGTATTGAAAAAATAGAGGAGGAGATTCTCTGGGTAAAAGAACATTTCCCCTTTGTGAATGAATTATCTATTGAGGACGATTCATTTTTTGCGAGGAAGGATGTTTGGGAGACCGCTAATCTTCTCAAAAAGTATGGGCTGCCCTTTAAGAGCCTGTTTACTCCGGTCTATTTTACAGAAGAGCTGACCGCACATCTCATTGAATGCGGGATGATAGCGTGTCAGATTGGCCTGCAAAGCCGGGCGCCCAACATGGAGACGATCTACCGCCGCGTGGCAATCAATAAAAACATTGACGAGGTCTTAAAGTTTTTCTCTCTACGGCATCCCAATTATCCCCTTATCATTGATTTAATCGTTGACAATCCATGGGAAACGCCGGAGGATACCTTATTTACAATCAATTATTTATTAGACCATATGCCCCGCAACGCCATGATAGGGGTCAGTTCGCTGGTTTTCTACAATGGAACCGCGCTCTGTAACAAGGCCGTTGAGGAAAACCTCCTTGACACATCCTCAGATTACCAGTTGAAGACATGGCATTGGCACAGGCAAAACAGGATTAACTATACGACGATGCTGTTGGTTATGCTCAAGCTGCGGCTTCCACGCGGGTTGATAAGGACGCTTGCCTCTAAACCCGCGGTATCGTTACTCGAAAGGAAGTTCGTAACCGATAGGCTGATTCCCGGTACCGTCCGCACAATAAAGAGACTGTATAAAAAGATAAAAGGCAGGATCGCGGACAAATACTGACGCGCGGTGTTGCCTGTTACAGCAACACCGCGCCCAGCCAAGTGCCCTAACCACTGTCGTACGCCCTAACCCCTATTGGACGATAACACTGACAGTAGCCTGAGTGCTGTTCTTGTCGGTAACTATAATAGAAGTAGTACCTTTGGCAACGCCGGTTATCGTGGCAGAGCCGTTGGCTATGCTTACCGTGGCAACCTTAGAGTTCGAAGACACTGCCGCATATGGCACAGTACCGCCGCTGACGGACACTGATGCCGATTTACCGACAAGGACGCTAACGCTGCTTTGGCTAACTGACAAGGGGGGAGTCACTGTAACGGTGATAGCAGCCTGAGTGTTGTTCTTGTCGGTAACGTAAATGGTGGTAATACCTGTGGTAACGCCGGTTATTGAAAGAGTGGTGCCGCTGATGCTTAGTGTCGCTATTTTCAGACTTGTTGATGCCGCATATGGGGCAGTACCGCCGCTGATAGACACGGTTGCCGTCTTGCCGGCAATGACGCTGACGCTACTTTGGCTTACCACTACAGGGGTATTTACGGCAATGCTGATAGTGACCTTTGTGTTGTTCGTGTCGGTAACGGTAATAGTGGTCGTGCCAGCGGTAACGCCGGTTATGCTAATAGTGCCGCCGTTGATAGTCGTCGTTGCAACATTCGTATTCAAAGACGATACCGTGTATGCGCCACTGCCGCCGCTGACAGCCGCGGTTGCTGACTTGCCGGTTACGACGCTGAGGCTGGTCTGGTCTACCGCTAATGGGGCGGTTACGGTTACGCCTATACCTACAACGCCGTTGTTCTTATCGAGGATAGTAATAGAGACTACACCCGTGGCCACGCCGGTAATAGTAACTGTGCTGCCCGTGAGGCTTACGGTTGCTGTCTTCGTGTTTCCAGATGTTACCGTGTAGGCCGGTAAGCCGCCGCTGATAGTTGCGGTTGCTGAGGTGCCTGCCGCCAGCCTGATACTCCTCGGGCTGACCGATAAGGGGGCGGTTACGGTAACATTTATAACCGATGATGTGTTGTTTTTGTCAACAACGGTGATAGCGGACGTACCGGCGGAGTATCCGATTACGGTCAGTGAGCTGCCGGTGAGGCTTGCCGATGCCGCTTGTGAAGAGATGTTTGTTACTTTATATGGGGCAGTGCCGCCGCTGACAGCCGCAGTTGCCGTGGTGCCGACCGCAACGGTGAGGCTGGTTGGGCTGATTGATAATGGGGCGGTTACGGTAACGGTTATAGCCGCCGTGAAGTTGTTCTTATCGGTAACGGTAACTGTGGCCGTGCCTGTGGCAACGCCGGTTATAGTAACTGTGCCGCCGTTGATAGACGCCGTGGCTACGCCAGTGTTTGAAGACTTTACCGAATATGCGGCCGTGCCACCGCTGACAGCCGCGGTTGCCGTCTTTCCGGTTATGACGCCAATGCTGGTTGGATTTACCACTAACGGGGCGGTTACGGTAACGCTGGTGGTTGCTGTTGTGTTATTCTTATCGGTAACGGTAATGGTAGCCGTGCCTGCCGCAACGCCGGTTATGGTAACCGTGCCGCCGCTGACTGATGCCGTTGCTACGCCCGCGCTTGAAGACGATACCGCATATGCCGCAGTGCCGCCGCTTATGGTTACTGAACCTGTCTTGCCTGCCGCAACAACAATGCTGGTTGGGCTTACCGCTAATGGGGCGGTTACGGATGTGCTGATTGTGGCGGTTAAGCTGTTATTGTCGGTAATGGTTATTGTGGTTGAGCCTGCCGCAACGCCGGTTATGGTAACGGTACTGCCGCTTATTGACGCCGTTGCCACTGCCGCGCTTGGAGACGATACCTTATAAGGGGCAGTGCCGCCGCTGACAGATGCAGACGCCGACTTGCCGGTTATTATATTAACGCTGGCAGGGCTTACCGCTAATGGGGCGGTTACGGTTGCGGAGACGGTCTTGCTGCTGCCGGCGTTATCTTTTACGGTGATAGTGGTAGCGCCTGCTGAAACGCCGGTGATAGTAACCGTTGTGCTATTTACGGATGCCGTTGCGATTTGGGCGCTGCCGGAGGTGGCTGTGTACGGGGACTGTCCGCCTGAGATGGTAACGGTGCCTGTCTTTCCGGATGCTATTGTCAGGGAAGGCGGGGTAACTGCCAGAGGGGCTGGGGTAGGTGTAGGCGAGGGCTGCGGGTATGCTATTGTCATAGCGCCGAATCCTACTACGCCTGTGACCTCGGAGTATGCTATTCTGAAAAAGCCGTTTTCACCAAAATATTGGCTCCATGAATTCTTTACGATAAAATACTGCTGCGCGTCATTGTAGCCAACGAGCAGTATGGCATGGAGGCCTTCAAACGGGCCGCTTACGTGGCTGTATATACCGCCGTTGTAGTAGAAGAAGTCATCGTAAACGGCCATAGTGGTTACTAACGGGCCGTAGGTGTTGAGGGCATTTCTTAACGTGTCAACATTAGTGGCGGCAACTTTAGTTGTAACCCATTGCCACGAGGCTATTGCGTCCGCGGCGGAGGCGCGGCTGCCACATGCGCTTGAGCAGGAGCCATTAGTTCCCGTGTATGCGTAGCAAGACTCCACTGGTTCACCCGTGTTGCGCAAAAAGTCAGAGGCATAGTTGATATAGCCACCGTTACAGCTACCTGCGCCGCTGCATGACAGCATCACCTGCTCAGACAAATCAAGGTCAACGCCAGGGGTATTTTTCTTTATCAATGTATAAGATTCTAAGGCCGCCGTTGTGGAAAATGCCCAGCAAGAGCCGCACCATCCCTGGTCCTTCACTGAGGTAACCCAATTACCATTATTGTTTCTCCAATCAAGACTTGCCGACAGTGTTACGCCCTTTGGCAATGCCGCAAGGGCTATCTTAGAGTGGTCGCCTAAGTTCGGTTCGATAACTCCCAGAAGGCCTTGTCTTTGCTGTTGCGTCATTGCGGAGACGCGTGTCTCACTTGCCTGCCACTGTGCCCCGGCTGCCGCAATAGCGGAGTTTAACGAAGACGACCTCAGACTCTCACCCGCATACACTACACCCATTAATGCACAAATCGAAAGAATCACTAACCCTGCTACCAAAAATGTCTTTTTCATGTTATCCCCCTTCATTTTTTTTTAATTTTCTACGTCCTTGATTTTAGGATAACAGAAGGGCTATTCGTGAGTATGTCATTTGAATTACATAGGCTATGTAATCCTGATTACAAATTTGGAAAGTTTTTGGAGTACGGGTGAAAGGGGGTTTATCCGGGTTGATAGAGGAAAGCCTTGCTACCAAACGCGACTTAAAAGAGTTTGAAAACAATTTCAATCGCGACTTAAAAGAGCTTGAGTTAAGATTATCTGTAAGGCTTGGCACTATAGTAGCCGCTGGCATAGCTGGTGTGGCCGCTGTTGTGAAGCTATTATCACACTAATTTCGGAACAACTTATGGCATTGAAATAAGCGGTGGGTACAGTCTTTTATGTATTTTACAAGACATGGGGAAAACCCCCGCCGCCGGGTAGAGGTGGCGGCGGGGTCCGTTGTTTATCAGAAATTATACGTCAGATTCAGGCCGTATACAAAATTCTGGTCAAGCGCGCCGTTTGGATTATACGATACGCCGTTGACCATCCTGCTGGCATCGTGCGACAGGGGGAACGTGTACATAGCCACCGGCTGAACGGTCAGGTTGTTTACTATCGGAATGGTTACGCCGACCATTAACATGCCATCGTGAAAGGCGCTGTATTTTTTGCCCGTATAGGCATCTATGCCGCCCGATGTTGATGCCGCCTCATACGTGCTCCAAAAAGGGGAAGTGCCTTGCTCATAGCCAAAGCTCGCGCCGAGGTCAAGCGTCATATCCTTCATAATCATAGAAAGCGGGGCAGAGTGGCTGAAGGCAAGGTTATAATATATCCCCGGATATCCCGCGACATCCCTGTAAACTGTAAGGACAGGCTTTGTAATAACATCCAGCGCCGCGGCCACAAAAACCTCCTGAGTCTTTTTGGCATATTGCAATCCGTAATAGACATACCCGCCTGTCAGGCTGAATGCCCCCCATGAGCGCGTATAGCTGAGCTTTGTATCCACTTCGTTAAAACTGGCATCACCGGGCCTGTCCGGGGTAAAACTTTGAGTGGCCTGTTCATGCGTGTCTATGTTGCCCCATACGTTTGCCGCAAACCCCATCCAGGAAATAGTTACCGACGGTTGAAAGACCATACTGCGGGTACTTAACTCATATCCCCGGAAGATGTACCGGTTAAAGGTGCTGAACACAACGCTGACAGAGACGTTATCAGGCCCGGCCGTGCCGGCAAGAGGGATAGGCTCCTCTTTGGCAGCAGCAGGGGCGGCATCATTCGCCGGAGGCGCTGCCTTTTCCTCTTCGGCATAGGCAGGTACGCCTGGCATAACGATGGCAATGGCTATTAACAGCGCCATAGATAATAAAACAGTTTCAACAAGGATACGTGGTAGTCTTTTCATTTCATATTCCTCCTTTTAATTTGCCCGGCTGCCCCGCTAAGTCTCGAAGTCATAACCGTTTTCGCCGTGAACCGCAAGGTCAAGGCCATTTGCCTCATCCTCCTCGCTGACTCTGAGGCCGACAATCATATCAACTATCTTTAACAATATTAACGACGCTATAAACACGTACACATATGTTGACACAATTGCTATAAGCTGTGTCAACAGCAGACCGGGATTTCCATAAAATAAACCGTCTTTCCCTGCTGAATTCACCGCAAGTGTCGCGAACAGCCCCGTAGCTACCGCCCCCCATGTCCCTCCGACACCGTGGACGCCGATTACATCAAGCGAATCGTCATAGCCAAATCTTGGCCTCAGACTGACGGCCGTATAACAAATAACCCCCGCTCCAGCGCCAATTATTATGGCTGACATGGGTGTGACAAAACCTGCCGCCGGTGTTATCGCTACAAGCCCTGCGACCGCGCCGCTGGCTATTCCAAGGGCGGTCGGTTTTCCCCTGTGAACCCATTCTACAAACATCCACGCCATCGCCGCCATACCAGTTGCCGTATTAGTCGTCACAAAGGCCACCGAGGCCAGCCCGCCGGAGGCCAGGGCGCTGCCCGCGTTAAACCCAAACCACCCAAACCATAGAAGCGCCGCGCCGGTTATCGTCATCGTCAAATTATGCGGCGGCATCGGCAGCTTACCATAGCCCTTGCGTTTCCCTATCACTATCACCGCCGCAATGGCGGCAACGGCCGAGTTAATATGCACTACCGTGCCTCCGGCAAAATCCAGCGCCCCAAGCTTTGCCCCTATCCAGCCCCCGCCCCATACCCAATGACAGAGCGGTGAATAGACAAACGTCAGCCACAAGGCCGAAAACAACAGCAGCGCCGAGAACTTCATCCTCTCTGCAAACGCCCCCGTTATCAACGCGGGAGTTATAATTGCGAACATACCCTGATACATCATAAACACCAGATGAGGGATCGTCGGTGCGTAGTCCGAAGGCTCCTGCCCTACCCCGCTCAGACCAAACCACTCAAGTCCACCGATCATCCCGCCCTTGTCCGGCCCGAATGATAGCGTATATCCCCATAAGACCCAGATAACGCTTACCATGCAAAGAATAGCGAAACTGTGCATTATTGTGCCGAGGACGTTTTTCCTTCTCACCATTCCACCATAAAACAACCCAAGTCCGGGCGTCATCAACATCACCAACGCCGTTGAAACGAGCATCCACGCGGTATCCCCGCTGTTTACGACCTTGGGAGCCGGGGCGTCTGCCCCAAAGGCCACTGTCGCTGAAAACAGGGCCAATCCTACTAAAGCCAGCAGCATAAACTTTCTCACTTCCATCTCCTTTTGATGCGTTTTTTGCTATAGGGCGATCTCGCCCCTTTCACCTGTCCTGATTCTCATCGTCTCCTCAATGCTGGATACGAATATCTTGCCATCTCCTATCTTGCCTGTCCACGCCGTCTTTTCAATCGTCTTTATGACCTTCTCCACCATGTCCTGTGCCACCACCAGTTCTATCTTTATCTTAGGTATGAAATCCACCACATACTCTGAACCCCTGTACAACTCCGTGTGCCCCTTCTGTCGCCCAAACCCCTTCACCTCAAGCATAGTCATCCCCTGGATGTTGATAGCCGAGAGGGCGTCTTTTACCTCTTCAAGCTTAAACGGTTTGATTATGGCCTCAATCTTTTTCATCAAATCCTCCTTGGTCAATGGCCTGACATGGCCTTTTTACACATACCTGCTATATTCAAAAACCATACCTGAACATAACTATATGATATATAAGGATAATGCCCGACAGGAGATGGTACATAAATGTAGTGTCCTACAATTTTGCATGATCCACTCACGGCAACAATCGCTTTGCGAATCTCTTGCACTCAACCCTTATATCGGATTTTCTGCACCTGGCAAATTCTGCCTAATTTTTTCAAATGCGTTTGCCCTGTACATATTGACTAAATCACTGCAATACGATAAAATAGCGACCATGGCACGTGGTAGCAAGGCAGATATCGTTGAGGAGATAGCGTATAAGACAGGGCTTCCCAAAACAGAGGCGCGGGATGTTGTTGAAATTATCCTCACCCTGATGAAAGAGACATTTGCAGGGGGAGAGGCTATCAAGATCCCGAATTTTGGCACGTTCCATGTCAGGGAAAAGAGGGCGAGGATGGGCCGAAATCCAAAGACGGGTGAAGACGCAGAGATCACGCCCAGGACAGTAGTGGTGTTTCATAGTTGTGTTAAGCTAAAGAAGTCACTCGAATAAACTGCCTTTAAGGGGGTACACAGTGAAAGAAACGACATATTGCGTCTATCTGAACTGGCAAGCTGAAACGGCAAGAATCCATGAAAGGTCATGTGCCTATTGTAAAAATAGATTTGGAAGGCGGCGTGCTGCCAGCTCAGTGACCGGGGAGTGGTTAAAGTTTAAGACAAAGGAAGAATTCTACGATATGGCGCGCTCAGATGAGGACTATAAAGATTTTAAAATCAGTGAATGTCTCAGGTGTCGTCCATAGATAGCTAAGAGGTGTCAGGTCTTAGCGGACTGTTGCCCTGATAGCTTCCTGACTGTCAGAAATTAATGCCGACAGCGTACTAAATCATTGAATCCCTGCAAAACAAGCAGCGACGGGTGCGCCTCTGCCCTTCATTGAGAATTGCCGCAGGCGATATGATTTACCTTGAATGAATACGCAGTTGAATGATACAATAAGGCAGATGTTAACAGTGCGGGAGGCTGTGTAAGCGGCCATGGCGGGTGTGCCCGGCATGACACCCGGTATAATAATATGTGTGAGCAGGAGAAAGACACCAGAGACATGACAGCATGAAACCAAGACGTGTGGCATCAGGGGAAATCGTCATAGGAAGGCCCCTTTCGTCGTCGGTATATGACGAAGATGGCCAACTGCTTCTGAGAAGGGGCTACACGATAACCGCGGACGATATACCAAAGAGCGTTGGGGCGATTGTCTTTGACCATGAGCCGCATGAGGCCACTGACGCGGCGGAACGGGACGAAGAGTACTCAAACGCCGAGGCGATGCTTGACCAGCAGGACTCACCTTTTGAGCAGATAGCCCTGCTGCAGTTTAGGTTGGCCGCCATTTTTAAGAATATCCGCACAGAAAAGGATTTTAAGTCAAAGGCTATGGTCATGGCCGCTTTAGTGGAGGAAATCTGCAAAAACGATGAGGACCTTGCCCTTGGTACGATAATGCTTGAGCATGAGGCGAGCTATTCAATAAGGCATCACATGCACTCGGCCATTGTTTGTAACATAATTGCAAAGAAACTCGGCTGGAGTTTACGCGACAGGACATCTCTTACTCTGGCCGCCCTTACGATGAACATTGGAATGCTTGAGCTTCAGGATGTACTCCATAGACAGCATGAACCGCCCAGCGATGTTCAGAAGGCAGAGGTGATGAGCCATCCCATCGTCGGGGAAGAGATGCTTGCAGGCCTTGGCATTACCGATGAGTTGTGGCGAACTACTGTCTTGCAGCACCATGAGATGCTTGACGGAAGCGGCTATCCTAATAATCTCAGAGGCACAGACATAACCCCGGCGGCGCGCATTCTCTCGCTGAGCGACATATACTGCGCCCGTGTGTCGGGCAGGAACTACCGCCCTCCCCTTCCACCAAATATTGCTATGAAGGAGATTTTCTTAAACAGCAAAGTTGACCCCGACCTCGGTATGTTATTTATAAAACACCTCGGAATCTTCCCGCCGGGGACGTTTGTTCGTCTGAAAAATAATGAAATCGCCATCGTAACACAGCGTGGAAACAAGGTTAACTATCCAATTGTCCACACAGTTATAAGGAGCGGCGGGTCGGTCTCTCTTGTCCCCCCACGCAGGGACACCTCAGCCAGCGAATACGCCATAACCGCCTTAATACCGGCCTCTAAGGTCGGCATAGAGGTCAACCGCTACCAATTATGGGGATATGGCGTGTTTAAGAGATCCAAGTCTCTCAAGAGGCAGGAGGAGAGAAGGTATGTCAACGTACCCGCTAAACTCCTCGATATGCGGACGATAACCACTATGGACGCCGTCATAACAAACATAAACGAAGGCGGCTGTATGCTTAAGATGTCGCCTGAGGCCGGTGGCTACCTTACTGTTGGCATGTCTTTGTATGTGACTTTTAAGATATTGGCATTTATCGTGGAAAATGTCACCGCCGTAGTCAAAAATATTCAGCCAAAATACGATACCCTGCTGATTGGAATGCAGTTTACGGAAATATCTGATACAAATAGGGAAAATATACGCACATTTCTTAAAACACCCGAATCACCCGCCTGACACGCCGTACACATTTCTTAATCTTACCAAACAATGATATAATCTCCCTATGGAGCAAAGGATTATATACAGGGTTGAAGACCTTGCCGTAGGCGTCCCCATAAAATGGCCGGTCAAGGATAAAAGCGGCAAGCTGATGCTTCGTGCAGGCTATGTTATTAGTGACGAAAACGAGTTGGAGCTTGTCCGGGAGCTGATGGGCGGTATTATTGAAGAACAGGACGAGATTCTCAGCATGTCACAACCCGTTAAAATCCCCCCAAAGGATAATCCCTTTGATTTATTCAAACTCATTCAGAGGCGCGTTAAGGGACTTTTACGCGGTGGCCTTGAGAGCATCGTAGATTTCCACAAAAATGCAATCACGGTTTGCGACATGATTCAGGAGTTGTGTTACGAGGACGAGGACATTGCCCTGGGGCTGGCGTTTCTGGACAGACACATGCAATATACGATAAAACACCCGATTCAGGCCGCCATCGTCTGTGAGGTTATTGCAAAGGGGATGGATTGTTTTCTGGACGACAGAAAGATGATGGTGGCGGCGGCCCTGACTATGAACATATCAGCGCTTGCCCTGCATGAGAAACTCCAGTCTCAGAGAGGGCCATTGTCAAAGGCGCAGAAACTCGCATTGTTTGACCATCCCCTTGCCGATTACAAGACGCTGCGGAGGCTTGGCGTGACGGGCGAACCATGGTTAACCGCCGTATTGCAGCACCATGAGGCAATAGATGGCAGCGGCTACCCGCAGGGTATTATGGGTGGCAGCGTAATGGTTGCCGCCCAGCTTATCTCCCTTTCGGACATATACACGGCCATGGTATCATCCCGTTCATACAGGCTGCCCATGCCGGCCAATGAGGCGATGAGGAGGATTTTTCTGACTGGTTCTCAGAGGGTAAGCGAGGAGCTTGCCGTTTTATTCATAAAGAAACTCGGCATATACCCACCGGGAACTGTGGTCAGACTGCAAAACGGCGAACTTGGTATCGTAACATACCGCGGCCAGGCGGCTAACCACCCGGCCGTTCAGTCGGTTGTCAGGGCCAATGGAATGCCTTACTGCTTTCCTCAGCCACGAGACACATCCAGCGGGCAGTATAAGGTTGTGGAGACACTTCCGCAGACACAGATTACCCTCGCCATTAACAACCAACAGCTTTGGGAACACGGGGATTTCGCAAAAAAAGGTGCCGCCAAAAGAAGACACACAAGGATTGCTGTCTCATGTCCCGCCGAGCTTGCCATTGAGGGAGTTCCCCCGATTCCTGCCTCCGTCTTAAATATCAGCGCCACGGGATGTCTGCTCAGGATACCGGTTAAGTCCCTGCAGCAGCAACTAAGAGAGGACACATCCTATAAGCTCTCTTTAACGATCCTCGGCAAGCCCCTCACGGACATAAATTTCGTCATGAGAAACGCCTCCATCTGCGACAACAAACACCTTATAGGCGTCAGGTTCATTGACTTGCCGGACGAATATAAGACCGTCATAATGCTCTATCTGGAGTCTGTCAAAAACAACGAAGCGTAATTGTACTAAAACGGCAAGTAAAGAAATTACCAGCGCCTGTCATTGCCCACGGTAATTTTGTTCTAACGAATAAAACAAGTTCTCATGGGAAGTTGCAATGATTTCCAGACTGTTCTTTTCTTTGTCTGTCATTCTGGCCTCATTTTGTCATTCCGGCTTGTCCGGAATCTATCCTTATACCTCGGAATAGGCAGAATCATCATGAAACTGGCATTTAGGGGACGATTCCGGACAAGCCGGAATGACGGCAAGGAACAATGATAACAACAATCTAAGCAACTACCGCTTACTTATGATAGAGAACAAATTTACCGTGATTGACAAGGATATCATGGAAAGCGTACAATTAAGCATGGGAATATTGAGGCCGTCTAATTCTATTTCTAAATCATATGAGCATTAATAATCAGTGATTAGCGTATTTATGAAATATCTTAGTCTGTCATTCCGGCTTGTCCGGAATCTGTCGCAGCACATCCTCAAGCCAAATACGATTCCGGACAAGAGAATGACGACAAGATAAGAAGAGAAGAAGGGTGGTGACAATTTTTGTCGTGGAGTGAGATAAAATATATTATTATACGTATGATTTATAAATGGAATAAGACACATGCAGAAGGTGAAGCGTACCGGTACCTTGAAAACGCCAGGGGTCTGTTAAAAGCCACCGCAATTGAGGACAATATCTACCTTGACAAAAAGCCCGTCCGTAAAGCGTTCGGCACGGCGTACCTTGCCATACTCGAAGCCATTAACGAAGCCCTGATAAAGAAGGGTCTTACCCGCAAAGAATTGCCTAAGTCAGTTGACGGTTATATGGCGGCCATAAAAAAGCACCTGTCCGTAAATAACGGTAAGCTCGTAAGGGAATTTGACAGATTATACGAAACTTTACATATAGCAGGATACTACAGAGGCTTAATTACACGTGTAGCAACGGTTAAAGACGAAATCAAAGGCACAGAGGACTTTATCAGGAAGCTCCTGTCCTAACAACTTGCACCAGAAACCCTACGATTTTCATTGTGACACGAGTCAGTGGAACTCACCTGAAGAAAAAATAGACAATCGGTGTTAACGATAGAAAATTAATGTTTCGGGGCCTTCGTAAGCCATCTGTTAAACTTATCCATATAGACATAAAACACCGGCGTGACGAACAAGGTCAGCATCTGGGAGAAAAACAATCCACCAATTACCGCCACTCCAAGCGGCCTTCGGGCGTCGCCTCCCGCACCAATCCCCAGCGCTATGGGAAGTGTTCCAAACAGCGCCGCCATTGTTGTCATCATAATCGGACGAAACCTTATCATACAGGCATGGTAAATCGAATCCACAGGGCTTTCCCCATTTTCACGCTCCAACTGCAGGGCAAAGTCAACCATCATGATCCCGTTTTTCTTCACCAGGCCAACAAGCATGATAACCCCTACAAAGGCATACACGTCAAGTTCCATGTTAAACAATATCAGCGTACCCAGCGCCCCAAACCCCGCCAGTGGCAGCGAGGTCAGGATGGTTATCGGATGTATAAAACTCTCATAAAGTATCCCCAGCACGACGTATATTATCAGTATCGTAATAACCAGGAGTATGCCCATACTTGCAATTGATTTCTTGAATTCCTGAGCCGACCCCTGAAAGCTCGTCGTAATGGATGCAGGCAGGGTCTCCTTAGCGATTTTTGTGATCTCATCAACGGCTTCGCCAATGGACTTATTGCCGTGGAGGTTAAAGGAGATAGTTGCCGAGGGCAGTTGGGCAGTGTGGTTTACGACCAGCGGGCCGGAGCCCATTGTAACCTTCGCAACGGTGTTTAATGGAACCATTTTGCCGTCTGATGAGCGCACGTATAGCATTGACAGCGCCGCGGGGTCAAGCTGGAATCTCGGCTCTACTTCAAGGATAACCTGGTACTGGTTTATGTCGGTATAAATTGTTGATACCTGTCTGGTACCGTAGGCCGAGTAGAGGGTTTCCTGGATGGCGTTTAATGTAAGGCCAAGGGCGGAGGCCTTGTCCCTGTCAACGGCGATGTTTACGCGTGGGCTGTTCAGCATAATATCGTTGGAGACATCGGTAAGGCCGTCAATCGTGCGAACTTTCTGCGTCAATATATCGCCGTATTTGAATAACTCCGCAAGGTCAATAGACTGCAGGGTAAACTGATAGAGGGCGCTGGTGACTTGTCCGCCGATGGTTATAACCGGAGGGTTCTGAAGGAATGCCCTGAGGCCGATTACCGAGTTGAGTTTTGGTCGCATGGCGGTTATAATCTGGTCAACGGTGCGCTTGCGGTCCTTGCTGTCAGACAGGGTGACGAACAATATGCCGGTGTTGGCGCCGGGGAGGCTCATAGGGGCGACCACGGAGATGAGACTTATGACCTCCGGCTCTGTTTTTGCGATCTCGGAGATGGTCTGCTGGTGTCGTACCATGTCCTTGAAGGAGATACTCTCTGAGGCCATCGTAACCCCCCTGAAATAGTTCTGGTCTTCGCCGGGTATAAACCCCTTCCTTATATAAATAAATAAAAAGACGGTGGCCGCCATTACGATTAAAGTAAGCAAGAGCATGGTATAGCGATGTTTGAGAACGCTTCTTAAAGCGGAGCCATAGGTTCTTAAGACAAAGTCGAAGGCCTTTTCGTAATAACTATTGCTGGCACCGTGCGTATTGCCGCCGTGGCGAAGAAATCTGCTGCACAGCATAGGCGTAAGCGTAAGGGAAATAAACCCCGACACGAGGATTGCAACACCTATGCTTACGGCAAACTCCCTGAACAGTCTGCCGATGATACCTGACATAAACATGATGGGAATAAAGACGACCACAAGGGACACGGTCATAGACAACACGGTAAAGCTGATCTCTCTGGAGCCGTCAAAGGCGGCTTCCATAGCCGTTTCGCCGTGTTCCATACGCCGAAAAATATTCTCAAGCACAACCACGGCGTCATCCACGACAAATCCCGCCGAAAGTGTCAGGGCCATCAGCGTCAGGTTATTCAGGCTATAGTTCAGGACATACATGACGCAAAACGTGCCTATTATGGAAAGCGGCACGGCAATGCCGGGGATTACGGTGGCCGCGGCTGACCGGAGAAACAAATAGATTATCAGGACGACCAGAAATATAGTAAAAATAAGCGTATATTGAACGTCACTGGCGGATTCCCTTATATAGTCGGCCTGATTGTAAAAGACCTTCATGCTGAGGGCTTCGGGAAGCTGGGACTTGAGCTTGGGGATAAGAGCCATAATGCTGTCAGCCACCTCGACGGTATTTGAGCCGGGCTGGCGTTTTACGACGATTACGATAGAGCGGTCAGACTTTTCCTTCGTCTTAAACCATGCGGCGGTCCTGTTGTTTTCGACATCGTCTTCGGCCGTGCCGACGTCTCGTATCCTGACGGGGGCGCCATTGCGGTATGCAACTATAAGCGGCAGATAACCGGCGGCGTTAAAGAGCTGGCCGTTGGATTGTATAGAATATTGTTGGTAGCTACTGTCAATGATACCGTTTGGGAGATTGACATTGCCTGTGTTAATGGCGTTTTTGACCTCGTCGAGGCCAACGCCGTAGGATACAAGTTTGGAGGGGTTTACGCGTACCCTGACGGCAAATTTCTGGGCGCCATAGACGAGTACCTGGGATACGCCGGAGAGCATTGATATATGCTCAGAGATAAATGTCTCCGCGTATTCGTCAACGTCAGACATGCGAAGGGTGTCAGAGGACACGGCGATATAAACCACGGGATTGTCGGCGGGGTTCACTTTCTTATAAGTGGGAGGATAGGGAAGCGTCGAAGGGAGATACGGGGCAGCCGCCGTTATGTATGAATTGACGTCCTGAGCGGCGGCGTCAATACTCCTGTCGAGGGAAAACTGAAGTGTGATATTGGTTTTCCCTGTGGAACTTGACGAGACCATCTGCTCAAGTCCGGCTATCTGGGTAAACTGCCTCTCCAGAGGTGTGGCCACAGTGGAGGCCATCGTCTCGGCGTTTGCACCGGGGAAGTTTACTGTAACCTGAATCGTAGGAAAATCAACCGTAGGCAGACTATTAACGGGGAGTTTCTTATAGCCGGCTATGCCAAAAAACAACAGCGTACACATGACAAGCGTTGTCATCACGGGCCGCTTTATCCAGATTTCAGAAAGGTTCATACCCTTAAACCCCGGCTTTCAATACAACTTGAGATTCTAACATTAAGGCGGTATTATAATGCCTCCATTGGAGATAGTCAAGGACGAACTGATTTAAAAAAACAACTAAACCCTTTTCGGTACCCCTGTGTCTAAGGCTATTGAGTATCTGGGAATTAGTCAGAATATATTAATTAAGGAGGGTAAAGTATGGTTGTAGGAAAGGGCAGTCCGGTGGCGCGGTCATGGGTGTTTTCGACGTTGGGAAAGAGTTTGTTGTGTGGGTTATTATTGTTGTGTGCAGTGCTGATAGGGATACCTGCGTATGCTGATGACGCCACTGACGCGTCAAACATGATAAACCTTCTCTACTCAGAATACGGCGGTATAACCGGCATGGCCTCCGGGGGCTTGCAATCAGGGTACAGTACAGACGGCAATCCCTACTATGCCCAGTGGTTTTCAAGTGGACTGGCGTTGCTCGCGTGGTCAGATGGTTATATGTATTTTCTCAACGGCAGCTCCGCTGTCCCTTTGGGGGTTATCTGGAAGACCAGCTTGGTGTTGGCTACCGCGATGATTCAGGCGGTGTACGCTACTAACCCCACATTTTATGGCACCCCTGCCGGAAGCATTCAGATGGGAACTGACGTGGGTGGCTCGTATTATGTCTTAGCCTTTGTAAACGGTACGGGGATTTACGCCGCCTCAAGCGGCACGATGTATTATGCTTATTCCGGCATGTGGTATCCGTTGGGTGTCAACTGGAAATAGTGTTGCTCAGATTATAAGTGTTTTATTGACCTGGACCCATCATCAGGCGCTTGCGTGTGCGTCTGCTGATGGGTTTTTTATTATCCTGCACCAATAAGACTATACCGTTTTTCTTCTTTAATTCTCCGGCCTTTATATGTTAGTATAAACGCGGTGGTTAAAGCCCAAGGGATTTGGATGTTACCGAAAATAATATAGGGAGGCGTTGAGATATGGAGGCATTTGCCGTAACCGATAATGTATTGCAGTTGGTGACATTCACGCTGGGGACGGAGGAGTATGCCATAGACATACTAAGGGTGCAGGAGATTAACCGGATGACCGATATAACGATTGTGCCAAATGCGCCGCCGTTTGTGGAGGGTGTGGTAAATCTAAGGGGAAAGGTAATTCCGGTAGTGAGTCTGAGGAAGAAGTTCGAGATAGAAGACAGGGCCAGTGACGAAAGCTCAAGGGTGATGATAGTTGACTTACAGGGGGTAACAATCGGCCTGATAGTGGATGCGGTCTCTGAGGTACTGCGTGTGTCGTCTGACATAGTGGAATCCACGCCACCCATGTCATCAAACATTGACACAGAGTTCATCTTCGGCATAGCCAAACTAAATGACAGGCTGATAATCCTGCTGGATATAGATAAAATGCTGGACAGAACATCAGTCGGCTCGCTGTTTTAGGGGATGATGTACACACCGCCAAAGAAAATAGCCGAAGCGGCCAGACAACTGGATTTCAGTCAGCCCCTGGAGTTTAATGACCCGCGTTACGTTGATACCGAAAAGGGCAGAGGGGTCGTAAACTACAATCAACTCTTTAAGAAAATGGGATTTGAGCTGACAGACTCATCAGATATTTCAAACGTTTCACTGCCAGAAAGCGGACATACGTTATTTTGCGGGCACATAGGCTGTGGAAAGAGCACCGAATTGAGGAAACTTGGGGAAAAGTTCAGCAGAAGTGGATTGTTTTATGTAGTATTTGTAGATGTGGCGCTGGAGCTGGATACAAATAATCTCCAGTACCCGGATTTGCTGATGGCCCTTGCCGGCAGATTGTGTGAAAAGTTAAAAAATGATGGTATTGAGATAAATTCGGTTTTCTTGACAAACCTGCAATCGTGGTTTGATCAGAAAATTGCAACAAGTGAGACAACGAAGAGTTTCGCCGTGGAATTAAAGGCCGGTCTAAAGGCAACAATGGGGATTCCACTTTTAGCGGAAATTTTTGGAAAGTTAACGAATTCGCTCAAGATGGGCACGACATACAAAGAAGAACTAAGGCGGGTGATTAAAAATCATGTCACCGAATTTGCCAATTCGTTTCACCAATTGATAACCGCAGTGGAAAGGGAGACCCAAAATAGGGGCTTGGCAGATAAAGTATTATTTATTGTTGACGGGACTGATAAACTATCGGGCAAGGATAGCGAGAGTTTTTTCATAGAGGATGCCAATCAGTTAAAAGTTATCAGAGCGAATTTCTTATACGGCGCACCGATTCATCTTATCTATTCCAATAATCAGATTCAGCAGAGATTTAAGTATTTCATATTACCCATGATAAAGATTACAGCTAAAGATGGGACAAAACTCAGAGACGGCTATGAGGTAATGAGGGAAATAGTGTTGCGAAGGGTGGACATAACACTGTTTGAAAACCCAGGGACGTTTGAAAATTCTGGCACTATTGATAAAATAATCGAATATTCTGGCGGCTCTCCAAGAGAGTTAATGCGCATATTAAAAAATGCCTATTTATTTGCTGAGGATAAATTCACAGAGGAAGCGGTAAACGATGGTATCAATAGACTGGCAACCGAATATAAGAGGATGTTTGCCTTTAAGGACGCGTCATATTTTAAAATATTGGCCGCAATAGATAATGGAATAGATGCTGATATGGGATCAGGGCCTGCGTCAAAATTGAGGGGCAGATTAGGCGGCACGATCGCCCCAGTAGTCTTCGAAGCGGTTTGATTTAATGATGCACCTTAAGGAGATGATGGCATTAGCGCCGTTTACAGTCCATTCCATACCTGAGCGTTTGAGCCTTTGGGCTATGATGGTTTTACAGCCTGCCTCAACAACCCCTGAACCGACAAAAAGACCGTGTGCCCTGAAGTCCGCATATCGCATCCGTTTTTTGTTTTTCTTGAAGTAGTTTATCTCCCTCAGGGCTTCGGATTGTTCGTGTTTGATTTTCCTGTTAGCCTCCGCGATAATCTTTTTGATAATCCCCCCATCCAAATAAGCCCACCATCTTTTGAGGTAATGCATGAGTTCTATTTCGTCGTCTTTAAAGAGTATTTTGCATAAGTTTGAAACGTGCTCTCTGGCATGATAAAGGTCAACTATCTGGATTGCTTGGGGAAAGTGCATATCCGCCAGGTTTTTGATCCGTAAGCGTCTAAATAACCACACCCATAGATTTCACGTCAAGGGCATCTCTGTCGACATATTGCGGCAGCAGGCATTTGTAATCGTCTTCAGTCCTGGCGTATGGCAGCCGTTCAAAGATATAACGTA
>JADFXF010000034.1 GCA_015233685.1 Nitrospirota bacterium
CATTGATAAAAACTGTGTTGACAAAAGAATGCGGCAACTCATATAATCAAGCTCGTACGAAATTATGTTACTGACGAAATAAAAGCAAACGGAGGGTTTTTTTATGGCAGAAGGTGTTATCAACGCAACGGCGGCAAACTGGGCTGCTGAGGTGTTAGGCGCCAAAGAATTGGTGCTGGTGGATTTCTGGGCAGTGTGGTGCGGGCCGTGCAGGATGGTTGCCCCTATCGTTGAGGACATGGCTAAGGAATACGCGGGGAGGCTGAAAGTCCTCAAACTCAATACCGACGAAAATCCGGACATCGCAAGCAAGTACAAGATTATGGGCATTCCCACGCTGATGCTTTTCAAAAATGGCGAAAAGATTGACCAGCTCGTTGGCGCGGTACCGAAACATCAGCTCAAAGAAAAGATCGAGGCCCATTTAGTCTGATGCGTCGCCCCCAACATTAATAATTGGGTCAATGCGGGAGTCAATGTAAGTGTTTAATTCGTTAAGCGAGAAGCTGGAGTCCGTTTTCAGGAAGCTAAAGGGCAAAGGCGTACTGGTAAAAGATGATATAGACGCGGCGATGAAGGAAATCCGTTTCGCCCTGCTTGAGGCCGATGTAAATTTTAAGGTCGTCAAGGGGTTTGTCGAAAAGGTAAAGGAAAAATCGCTTGGCAAAGGGGTCATGGAGAGTCTGACGCCCGGCCAGCAGGTCATAAAAATAGTCAACGATGAGCTGTGTGTCCTGCTCGGGTCGGAAAACGAAAAGATTCGTCTATCCCCCAACCCCCCTACTGTTATCATGATGATTGGCCTTCACGGCTCCGGCAAGACGACAACCTCCGCGAAGCTCGCAAGGCATTTTAAGGCACTGGGCAGACGCCCCATGATGGCCGCGGCAGACCTTCAGCGTCCGGCCGCTATTGACCAGCTCATAACCCTAGGCAAGCAAATTGACGTGCCGGTGTTCTTCTCTAAGGAAGATAAAAGTCCTGTGGCGGTCTGTAAAAACGCGCTGGCTGAGGCGAAAAAACAGGCGCGCGATATTGTAATCCTTGACACCGCCGGGCGTCTTCACATAGCCGAAGATTTGATGAAGGAACTCAAGGCGGTTAAAGACGCTGTCAACCCCGACGAAATCCTCTTCATTGCTGATGCCATGACCGGGCAGGACGCCGTCAATATCGCTAAGACTTTCAACGAGCAAATCGGCATTGACGGTATCATTTTGACTAAAATGGACGGCGACGCCCGTGGCGGCGCTGCACTTTCAATAAGGGAGGTTACCGGCAGGCCAATTAAGTTCATCGGCACGGGCGAAAAAATTGATATGCTTGAGCCGTTTCATCCCGAGCGCGCGGCATCAAGAATCCTCGGCATGGGAGACGTGCTTAGTTTTATAGAAAAGGCCCAGCAGTCGTTTGACGAAAAAGAGGCCCAAACCCTGCAAAACAAGCTTACGACCGATTCCTTTACGCTTGATGATTTGAGAGATCAACTGAAAAAGATACGCTCAATGGGACCGATTCAAAATCTCCTGAACATGATACCCGGCTTTAACCGCATGAAGGGGGTTGAGGTGGACGAGAGCCAGTTCATAAAGGTAGAGGCCATGATTTCCTCAATGACAAAAAAGGAACGCAATAACCCGCAGGTCCTAAACGGGAGCAGAAAGTTGCGTATCTCGGCGGGAAGCGGCACAACAGTGGCCGACATTAACCGCCTCCTGAAGCAGTACAAGGACATGAGGAAGATGATGAAGGCGTTCAAAAACAAAAAGGGCTTCAGAATGCCGGATATAATGCCCTTTTGAGACAAAAAATATACCTTTACATAAAGACGGGATTATATTACAATAAAACGATGGAGGGACAGCATTGGTAAAAATCAGATTAACACGCATGGGTTCGCACAAGAGGCCTTTTTATAGAGTAATAGTGGCAGATTCAAGGGAGAGGAGGGACGGCCGGTTTCTTGACATCATAGGAAGCTATAATCCGTTGACAGAGCCTTCGGAGGTCAAAATAGACATTGAAAAGGCGAAGAAATGGCTCGGATGCGGCGCTAAACCAACTGATATCGCTAAAAAACTTTTAGAAAAAGCCGGCTTGCAGCTTCAGACGGCCTAGTTCAACCGGAGGTGGTTCATGATGAAAAACTTGGTGGAAGTTATGGCAAGGGCACTGGTAGATAAGCCCGAAGATGTGGCCGTGCAAGAGGTAGATGGCGAAAAGACAACCATTTTTGAGCTAAGGGTGGCCGCAAACGACCTCGGTAAGGTAATAGGCAAACAGGGAAAAACCGCAAGGGCGATGAGGACAATCCTATCAGCGGCAGGTACCAAGATAGGAAAACGCGCCAGCTTAGAGATACTCGAATAACAACATATAATTGCCTGTGCAGTTAACTTCGGTAGAGTGTGCTCTGGATTCCTGCTTTCGCAGGAATGACAGACAAGACAGGACGGATGGACACATAGATATGTCATTCCTGCGAAAGCAGGAATCCAGTTTTTGGTTAACGGAGCTAACTGCACAGGCAACTAATGTATATCGGCGAAGGGGCAGCGTGACAGCGGCGCGTGTCCCTTTGTCAGTTATAAGGATAAAATGGTAATCGGCAAGATTATAAAACCGTGGGGCGTCAGAGGTGAGCTAAAGGCGGTGCTGTCAGATATATCTGAGGAGATGTTTGCGTCTATTGATGAGGTCGTACTCTCCGGCAGTGGCACCGCGTTTAATATAACATCAAAGAAATTTCGGCCGGGCTGCGTTGTGCTGAAATTTGACGGTTTAGACACGCCTGAAGACGCCGTCCTCTATAACGGCGCGTCAATGGAGGCCGAGGGGGTCGGGCTGCCCCCGCTTGAGGATGGCCAATACTACATACACGAGATAATCGGCCTGAACATTATTTCCTCATCGGGACAGACACTTGGCAAGGTGTCAGATGTCTTATCATTTCCCGCAAACGATGTCTATGTAATGGACTATGACGGCAGGGAATGCCTGATACCTGCCATAGCCGATGTCGTAAAAGAAATAAACATAGCCGGTGGATATATAACAATTGAGGTCATGGAGGGTCTTTTAGGGTGAGATTCGATGTACTTACGATTTTCCCCAGGATGATTGATTTCTACATTGCCGAAAGTATTATAAAGAGGGCTATTGAGCGCGGTTTGATAGAAGTAGGGGTTACGAACATACGGGATTTTGCGTCGGACAAGCATTTGACCGTGGATGATTACCCGTTTGGTGGGGGCCAGGGTATGGTGATGAAGATAGAGCCGCTTTTCAAAGCCTTAGCCTACATAAAAGGCCACCAGAATAAGCACACCGTGTTGCTTTGCCCTCAGGGTGCGGTGTTTAATCAGGACAAGGCCATGGAGTTGTCTCAAAAAAAAGATGGGGTTGTCCTTATATGCGGCAGGTACGAGGGTGTGGACGAGAGGATAAGCCTGTCAGTGGACGAGGAAATCTCCATAGGGGACTTCATATTGACTGGCGGAGAGTTGCCCGCTTTGGTTATAATAGACGCGGTTACGAGGCTGCTGCCAAACGTGCTGGGTGATGAGCGGTCAAGCCAGGAGGAGTCTTTTACAAGCGGACTTCTGGAATATCCCCATTTCACCCGGCCAGCCGAGTTTATGGGCATGAGGGTGCCGGAGGTGCTGATGTCCGGCAATCATAAAGAGATATTGAAGTGGCGACGGCGGCAGTCCCTGCAAAGGACGCTTCTTAAAAGGCCAGAGTTAATAGATGAGACGAAATTGACGGAAGATGACAATAAAATCATGGAGCAACTCAAGGAGGAAGTATGAATTTAGTAACGGCACTCGAGGAAAATTACAGAAAGGAAATCCCGGCGTTTAACATAGGCGACACGTTAAAGGTGCATGTGCGTGTCGTAGAAGGCGACAAAGAGAGGATACAGCCTTACGAGGGTATAGTAATAGCGCGCAAGGGAGCCGGTGTGCGCGAAATGGTTACCGTAAGGAAGATGTCTTTTGGTGGTGGCGTGGAGAGGATTTTTCCTATCCATTCGCCGATAATAAAACAGATTGATGTCGTAAGAAGAGGCGACGTCAGAAAGGCCAAGCTCTATTATATAAGACATAAAAAGGGTAAGGACGCGAAAATAAAGGAAAAGGCGCGCGAGATCAAAAAAGCCGTGGTATGAAGGCCCTCTATGCCTTTGACGACGAATATCGCAGGGCTGGATATAAGGTAATCGCCGGTATAGATGAGGCAGGCAGGGGGCCTCTGGCAGGGCCTGTCGTTGCCGCGGCCGTGGCGCTGAACCCGGCCTTTGAGATAGACGGCATAGATGACTCTAAAAAACTCACCCCGGTCAAAAGGGAACGTCTTTTCTATGAAATATTGTATAACGCCCTCGCAATAGGCGTTGGTATAGTCAGTGCGGATGAGATAGACAGGATTAATATACTAAACGCGACGAAGCTTGCCATGTCAGCCGCCGTTTCAGACTTGGGTGCGCTCCCGGATATACTGCTTATAGACGCCCTTAAACTCCCTGCCGTTGCCTGCAAACAAGTCTCTATCATAAAGGGCGACGCCAAAAGCGCCTCAATTGCCGCCGCCTCAATAATCGCAAAGGTGCTGCGCGATTCTATTATGTCCGCGTTTCACGATAAATATCCCCAATACAACTTCATCTCCCACAAGGGATACGGCACTAAGGAACACATGGAAAATCTCAATGTCCACGGCCCGTGCGAGATACACAGAAAGACCTTCGCGCCGGTCATATATTTTCATAATGCCAAATAAAGAAAGATAACATCAGTAATTTACGTATTGACCATAGGTAATTTACTTATGGTAAAATACTGATAATACCGGTGTTGTTCTGTATTATGATTTTCAAGTCAATGTATGTTTGTTACAACGGAGTATGGTACGCTTTTGAGAGTGTGCTGGAAATAAGTAACAGGCGTATCGTTTACCTTATCTGTGTTGCCCGGAAAAATTAAGTTCTATGGGAGGATTAAAATGCGAGTAGAAAGGTATGCGCTTTTAGTTGTAATTAGTTTTGTGGTGTTGGTTGGAGTTGCCTTCGCTGATGAAAACCCTTCCGTGTTGTCTTATTCCACGAAAACTCAGGATGAAATAGCAGGTTCTACTTTTAGTCATGGGGCTGGTGGCAGGGCCATACACCCTGAGGTTGAATTTTCAGCCGAGAACAAGCGTACAGATGAGACGATAGAGGTAAGCCTGCTTTTAAACAATAAGCGGGTAAATGTAATCATTGGGTATGGAAGCAAAGATGATGTACTCCAAATTCTCGGCAGTGACGGGCAGAGTCAGACAATGATGCTTACAGAAAGTGACAGTGCCCTTATACACAGGGCACTTGATGCGGTGTCGCAAGAAAATACAGGCTCAGATGTCTTAGTTTCCAAGTTGACCAGGGTTTTAAATTTGCTTGATTTTTGGCCAGGTAGTTTGCCTGTAAATTTTTTAAATAGCACTGAACAAGGGCATGATACTAACGCGCCGACCCTATGTGGCCTGTCTATGCCACGGCCAAAAAGTGCAAGCCTATGTTCTCGTTTTGCCAACGCTGACCTTACAAACTCCGCATATGTCACAGGTACGGGGAAGAGTTGTAGCGACACCGTTTACTCGAACCCTCTGACGTGGCTTACGAATCTTGAACAAGGTAAAACTCTTTCACAGCCAATAGATACTAACGATATAATAGAACATAGAGTAGTACTCGGTGGAAATAGTTGTGTTGGGCGCTGTGGCCAGGGTTGTAATCAGGCTGGTTGGAACCCTGTTAACGAAGATAGGAATATATACACGCAGGCTTGTTTTGATCATGATGTCTGTGCGGATGTTCATAGTCTCACAGACCCACGCTGTAATTATCTCTTTTTGCCTTGTATTACAGACGCTATCAAGGGCACTGACTGCCAAATTCCTCCTGCTCTTGTATCCCCCGCTGAAGGCAGTAAGATTGCATATGACGCAAAAGGTCTTCAATTCGAATGGACGACTAATTTCCCCGGGGCTGTTAGTTATAATTTTTCAGTTCTATCTACCGACGGTTATGAATTTAAGGGGATCGTCAATGTCGGCACATGGTGTACTACAAACACTACCGGAGGCTGGCAGATGGATTGTAAAACCAGAAACATTTCCCTGCCGGCAGGATATTTTACCTGGGCGGTATACCCATTTTATGCAAGTGGTAAAGTGGGTGGGCAAAGTATTGGTTCCTTCCAAATAACACCACAAGCGTGTAGTACAACCACTGTGGCAGGCAATGATGACGCTCAGACTGTTATAGTCGAAATGGGAAAGACTTCCGGTACGTTTACATTTACTTACGAGACATATTCTATACCAGACCAAATTGTGCTCACTTATCAGGGCAAAACTCTATATGACACCGGTTGTGTTGGAGCAAATGGTAGTGTTGCCCTTTCCTATAGTGGAACAACCACTAGTGTTACAGCAAAAGTTACTCCTAATTGTAGTGGTGGGACATCCGGCACCGCGTGGAATTTTTCTATAAGTTGCCCAAAATAGTCTGATAGTGAAAACAAGTCTTTGTGGAACGTTTGCGTATGTGTGATGGATGTAAGACGCATAGTGATGCGATTTGCATTTAAAACGATAAATATGGAGGAATAATGAAAAACTCAAGGTCATTGATATGGTATATAAAATGTCTGTTAGCAACTTTAAGTCTGCTTCTTGGTTTTAGTGTAAACAACCTGTACGCCGATGGCTATCAATTTAAGAGTCAATGGGGTGGCAGCGGTACTGGTAGTGGGACGTTTGCCACGCCATATGGGGTGGCGGTGGACAGCAGCGGGAATGTCTATGTGGCAGACGGCGATAACAACCTCATCCAGAAGTTTGATTCAAACGGGACTTTTCTAAAACAATGGGGTGGTAGTGGCACTGGTAGTGGAAAACTTGCCAATCCTGTTGGTATAGCGGTGGACAGCAGCGGGTATGTCTATGTGGCAGATTCCGGCAACCATCTCATCCAGAAGTTTGATTCAAACGGGGTTTTTAAGAGTCAATGGGGTGGAAGCGGCACTGGCAGTGGAAAGTTTGGTGTTGCATTATTTGGTATAGCGGTGGACAGCAGCGGGAATGTCTATGTGGCAGACACCGCAAACAACCTCATCCAGAAGTTTGATTCAAACGGGGTTTTTATAAGACAATGGGGTGGTAGTGGCACTGGTAACGGGACATTTTCCTCACCATTTGGGGTGGCTGCTGACAGTTTCGGTAATGTCTATGTGGCGGATTCCCGAAATGGCCTTATCCAGAAGTTTGCCACAAATGGAACTTTTAAGTCTCAATGGAGTGGCGATGGCGATAACTCATCATTTGCCGCCCCATCTGGCGTAGCAGTAGACAGTGCGGGTTACGTCTATGTGGTAGATTCTACAAATGATTTAATCCATAAGTTTGATTCAACCGGAGTTTTTAAGGTTAAATGGGGTGGCGATGGCACAGGAAATGGACAGTTTGCCATGCCATTTAGCGCGGCAGTTGATAGTGCTGGCAATGTTTATGTCTCAGACATGCTTAATCAGTTAATCCAGAAGTTTGCCCCGTCCTCATCGGCGGGCTATGCCCTGAGCGTATCGAAAACCGGAGCTGGTACGGGCACAGTAACAAGCACACCATCGGGGATAAGCTGCGGGGCAACGTGTTCCGCGTCATATGCGGCTGGCACATCGGTAACGCTGGCGGCAGTGGCTGACTCAGGTTCCTCTGTTGCAAGCTGGTCGGGCTGTGACTCGTCAACTGGTACTTATTGCACTGTTTCAATGTCGTCGGCTAAGTCTGTAACGGTAACATTTACGTCGCTGTACACAACATCTTATACCATGAGCGTAACGAAGGCCGGCACGGGCACGGGCACGATAACAAGCAAACCCACAGGGGTAAGCTGCGGCTCAACGTGTTCGTCGTCATTTGCGTCAGGGACGGGGTTATATCTGATAGCGGCTGCGGACTCCGGTTCGACATTTACGAGCTTTACGGGATGCGACACGACAAACGGCACCGGCTGTTACGTGTTAGTGTCATCGGCAAAGAACGTAACCGCAACATTTACAAAATCATCAACAACCTCATATGCCGTCAACGTAACGAAGGCCGGCACGGGTACGGGCACGATAACAAGCAAACCCACGGGGGTAAGCTGTGGCTCAACGTGTTCGTCGTCATTTGCGTCAGGGACGGGGTTATATCTGATAGCCACGGCGGATTCTGGTTCGACATTTACGAGCTATACGGGATGCGACACGACAAACGGTACCGGGTGTTACGTGTTGATGTCATCGGTTAAGAACATAACCGCAACATTTACTTCGTCAGGGTCTTCGGACGCTACCGCGGCAAGCGCGGCAATTACGAAGATATATAATGAATATCCCACATACTTTGGGACAAAATCCGGGGGTGTGACATCAGGAACATCTGGTGGCGGCACATACTATGTCCAGTGGTATACCAATGGTACCGCTATTTTGGCGTGGACAGATGGATATATGTACTGGACTGAAGGTAAGAATTGGTATCTTGCCGATGGCGGGGTAACATGGAAAACAGTAAGTGACTCGGATAAAGCGAGTGCCGCGATTAGTTATATCTACAATGCCTTCTCATCGTATTTTGGGACAAAATCCGGTGGTGTGACTTCTGGAACTGCTTCCAGCGGTACATACTACGTCCAGTATTTTACGAATGGTGGGTTTCTCATAGCATGGACAGATAATTATGTATATTACTACAGCGGCAACGGCGGTGCATGGGCATCCACTGGGGTAAAATGGAAATAAGTAAAACAGGAGGGTTCAATTATATGAAGGGGAGGTTTGACCAAAATATAGTTTCTGTTGTAGTTTTGTTATTGGCAGTCTTTTGCCTTGGTCATTTGGCCTCCGCGAACGTTTTTGTAGAGATGCCGCTTAAAGATAAGATTCAGATTGCGGAGTCATACGAGAGGCTCCCGATTGCGTTTGAGGCAAACGAAGGGCAGACAGACCCGAAGGTCAGATATTTTGCCAGAGGACAGGGGTATACCCTTTTTATGGTGCCGGAGGGGTTTGTGATTTTAATGACAACTGATGAATCGAAAGATAATATAAAGATGGCGTCCATCCGGATAAAATTTGTCAATCGCAACGCAGACGTTGCGGCGATAACCGGCGTTGACAAACTGCCAGGGAGATCCAACTATTTTATTGGAAATGACCCTCGGAAATGGCGTACTGATGTGTCAGCATACGAAAAAGTGAGATACGATAAAATATATCGCGGTGTTGCCCTGGTGGTTTACGGCAATCAACGACAGATAGAATACGATTTCGTCGTGGCGCCTCATACAGACTACAAGCAAATTGCCCTCAGGGTCGAGGGGGCTAAAACGCTAAAGGCAGACAAGGACGGCAACCTGATAATCGCCGCAAATGGCAATAAAATGCTCATGCACAAGCCCCTTGTCTATCAGGAAACAGATGGAGTAAAAAGAGAAATCAAGGGCAGATATGTGGTTGGCAAAGGCAATATGGTGAGTTTCAATGTGGCCGCATATGACAAGGACAAAGAACTGGTCATTGACCCCACGCTTGTATACTCTACGTATCTTGGCGGCAGCGCTAGTGATTCTGGCACTGGCATAGCAGTAGATTCCTCAGGCAATGCCTATGTTACCGGACGGACAGCATCAACAGATTTTCCAACAACAACCGGCACCTTTCGAACTAGTTTGAAAGGTACATACGGCGCTTTTATAACAAAACTAAACTCTACCGGCACAGCCCTTGTGTACTCTACGTATCTTGGCGGCAGCGCTAGTGATTCTGGCACTGGCATAGCGGTAGATTCCTCAGGCAATGCCTATGTTGCCGGACAGACAGCATCAACAGATTTTCCGACAACAACCGGCGCGTATCAGACTACGTTGAAAGGTTCAACCGATGCCTTTATAACGAAACTAAACGCTACCGGCACAGCCCTTGTGTACTCTACGTATCTTGGCGGCAGCGGAAATGATTCTGGCACTGGCATAGCGGTAGATTCCTCAGGCAACGCCCATGTTACCGGACAGACAGCATCAACAGATTTTCCTATTACAACCGGCGCGTATCAGACTACGTTGAAAGGTTCAACCGATGCCTTTATAACGAAACTAAACGCTACCGGCACAGCCCTTGTGTACTCTACGTATCTTGGCGGCAGCGGCAGCGATTCAAGTGCCGGCATAGCAGTGGATTCCTCAGGCAACGCCTATGTTACCGGAACGACATACTCGACAAATTTTCCTGTTACAACCGGCGCCTATCAGACTACTTTGAAAAGTGAATTCAATAATGCCTTTATAACAAAACTAAACGCTACGGGCACAGCCCTTGTGTACTCTACGTATCTTGGCGGCACCGGCTACGATAATGGCTATGGCATAGCGGTAGATTCCTCAGGCAACGCCTATGTTACAGGAACTGCACACTCAACAGATTTTCCTGTTACAACCGGCGCCTATCAGACTACTTTGAAAAGTTCATACGATCCTTTTATAACAAAACTAAACGCTACGGGCACTGTCCTTGTGTACTCTACGTTTCTTGGCGGAAGCGGTGATGGCGCTGCCATAGCGGTAGATTCCTCAGGCAATGCCTATGTTACAGGAACGACATATTCAACAAATTTTCCAACAACAACCGGTGCCTATCAGACTACTCTGAAAAGTTTAGCCAATCCTTTTATAACAAAACTGAACGCTACCGGCACTGGCCTTCTGTACTCTACATATCTTGGTGGCAGCGGCAGGAAGGTTGGCTACGAGGGGGGCGTTTCGTGCGATTATGGTTATGGCATAGCAGTGGATTCCTCAGGTAATGCATATGTTACCGGATACACAGACTCAACAGATTTTCCTGTTACAACCGGCGCCTATCAGACCACTAAGGACAACTCATCCCCTAATGTTTTTATAACGAAATTACCGCTTTCATCGGGGGCACTGGACTATGACCTTGCCGTTGCGGCAATTACCACAATATACAATGAATATCCCACGTACTTTGGGACAAAATCCGGCAGTGTGACAACAGGGACATCCGGCGGCGGCACATTCTATGTCCAATGGTTTACCAATGGTACTGCTATTTTAGCATGGACAGATGGATATATGTATTGGACTGAAGGTAAGGCCTGGTATCTTGCCGAGAGCGGCGTAATGTGGCAGGCGAGCAGCGATTATACTTTGGCAAGCACAGCGATAAACCAAATATATAGTCAATTCGCATCGTCCTTAGGAACAAAATCCGGAGGTGTGGCAACAGGAATTGCTACCAGCGGAGGCACATACTACGTCCAGTATTTTACGAATGGCGGGTTCCTCATAGCATGGACAGACGGTTATGTCTATTACTATAGCGGCAACGGCGGCGCGTGGGCATCCACTGGGGTGGCCTGGAAGACGAGCAGTGACTACACTTTGGCAAGCACAGCGATAAACCAAATATATAGTCAATTCGCATCATCCTTAGGAACAAAATCCGGAGGTGTGACAACAGGAACTGCCACCAGCGGAGGTACATACTACGTCCAGTATTTTACGAATGGTGGTTTCCTTATAGCGTGGACAGATAACTATGTCTATTACTACAGCGGCAGCGGCGGTGCATGGGCATCCACTGGGGTAAAATGGAAATAAGTAAACCCTGCATACCGTTGAGATTAGCTCAGCAGTATGCGGCATAAAAAATTAGGAGGGTGAAGTTATGGTGGCAACTCGGAAAATGGCGTTTGTTGTGTTTTTAGTCGTTGGTTTCTTTTCCTTTGCAGCGACGGCAGGGGCAAATCTGTTCACCTGGACTAAGCAAATAAGTGCAGGTGGCTACGCTTGGAAATCATTGGCGTCCTCATCAGATGGGACAAAACTTGTTGCTGTAGTTTTTGGTGGTTATATCTATACCTCAAGCAATTCAGGCGCTACGTGGACTGCGCAAACTGGTGCAGGCAGCCGATATTGGCAATCAGTAGCGTCCTCATCAGATGGGACAAAGCTCGTTGCCGCAGATGCTGGTTTTAATGGGGACGGCTACAATGGTGGCTATATCTACACATCAAGCGATTCAGGCGCTACATGGACTAAACAAACTGGTTCAGGTGTCCTGTGGTGGTTTTCAGTAGCGTCCTCATCAGACGGTACAAAGCTCGTTGCCGCAGCTTATAACGGTTACCTCTATACCTCAGGCGATTCAGGCGTTACATGGACCGCACGAACCGCTTCAGGCAGCCGATATTGGCAATCAGTAGCGTCCTCATCAGACGGTACAAAGCTCGTTGCCGCGGCTTATAACGGATATATTTATACCTCAAGCGATTCAGGCGCTACATGGACTAGCCGTACCGGCGCAGGCAGCCGAAATTGGTCGTCAGTGGCGTCCTCATCAGACGGTACAAAGCTCGTTGCCGCAGCTTATAACAGTTATATTTATACGTCAAGCGATTCAGGCGCTACATGGACGGCGCAAACTGGCGCAGACAGCCAATCATGGTCGTCAGTAGCGTCCTCATCAGACGGTACAAAGCTCGTTGCCGCAGCTTATAACAGTTATATTTATACGTCAAGCGATTCAGGCGCTACATGGACGGCGCAAACCGGTGCAGGCAGCCAATTGTGGTTTTCAGTAGCGTCATCATCAGACGGTACAAAGCTCGTTGTTGGATCTGTTTATATTTATACAGGAGTACCTTTACTCTCGGACTCCGACCTTGCCACTGCGGCAATTACCGCGATATATAATGAATATTCCACATACTTTGGTACAAAATCAGGGGGTGTGGCAACAGGGACATCTGGCGGCGGCACATTCTATGTCCAGTGGTTTGCTAATGGTACTGCTATCTTGGCGTGGACAGATGGATATATGTATTGGACTGAGGGTAAGAATTGGTATCTGGCTGACAGCGGGGCGGTGTGGAAAGCATCCGGCGACTACGGTAAGGCAACCGCAGCAATTAATACGATATATAATGAATATCCCAAGTCCTTTGGCATCAGGTCCGGTGGTGTGGCAACAGGGACTTATAATGGCAGTACATTCTATGTTCAGTGGTTTACGAACAGTACTGCTATCTTAGCGTGGACAGATGGATATATGTATTGGACTGAAGGCAAGAATTGGTACCTTGTTGACAGCGGGGTATCATGGAAGACATAAGTATAGATTCCCAATGATTTTGTTTAGCGGTGAGGTCTCACTGAGGTTTAAAAAACCGGACGATTTGTGATATAATCCCGCTACACAGTTCGCAGCAAAGGTGTAGGCCGCTCCGATACGCATGGTGTGCCGGTGGCGGCGTTATGCAAATCAGAAGAGATAAGGAGTGTTAGAGAAAATGCTGAAGAGAATTATCGTTGTGTCGTTATTTGCCGCCTTAACGCTTAGCGTTTCCGTGTTTGGCGCGTTTGCCGCCCCACCGGACAACTACACGGGGAAGATGGTTATGATGGGTACCGGCATCTCAATCGAAATGGCCCACTTGGGAGATAAAACACGCACCGAAAGCCCTGCCATCAAAGGACTGGTCAGCATATCTATGCCGACCCTCAAAAAAAGCGTTTCGATGTATGTCCCCGGCAAGGTCTACTTTGAACACACATACGACAATAGCCAGGGGCCGTCGTTACACGATAGTAACGTGGTTTTCGAGAAGAAAAAAATTGATAAGGAGACTATTGACGGCCACCCCTGCGAAAAATCTGAAACGGTTTACTACACAAAGGACAAGCCCGATGATAAATACAAGGCCACTATTTGGGAGGCCACTGACCTTGGTGGACTCATAATACGCTATGAAATGAAGATGGCCGACATGAAAAAACCTATCATGCCCGGCAATACTAATCAATCCGTAGTGACCGAGATAAAGGATATAAAAGTGGGAGCCGCAACGGCCTCAATGTTTGAAGTGCCTAAGGATTATAAGAAAGTCAGCACTATGCAGGAATTGATGGCCGGGGCTATAAATTCACTAAACCCGGCTCAAATGCCTCAAATGCCAAGTCAAATGAATGGCGCGGGTAAAAACAATCCGCCCGGTCAGATGCGCTCTCCAATGGACAAACCTGAGATGCAAAAACCTGAAAAGGACGGCGATTCCCATTGATTATCAGCCTGAACCGTTTATAATCTGAGCTGGAAGCGGCCTTTGTCACCAAGACATACTAACGGCAATGCCCAGCGTGTAAAGGCCGGTAAGCTCAGGGGCAGGCAGCCGAAGTCACCCGCAACGGCGGGGGCCTTCGGCACCGCTGATATTCTGGTCGTCTGCATTGCTGTCCTGACGCTCTTCGTTTATGCCGATGTGATTAGATTTGATTTCGTCGGCTACGACGACAGGATTTACGTCACAGAAAATGTGCATATCAGAAACGGTCTGAGCAGGGACAACGCCGTGTGGGCGGCAACGGCCTTCTACGATTCCAACTGGTTTCCTCTGACGTTGATTTCCCATATGGTGGACATTGAACTCTACGGCCTGAGGCCGGGCTTGCACCATATGAACAATGTCTTATTTCACACGGCTAATGCGGTTCTGCTGTTTTATCTGCTGCGCCGCCTCTTAGCCAGTTGTTGGATGAGTGCCTTTATCGCCGTAGTGTTTGCCCTTCACCCCGTTCATGTGGAGAGCGTTGCGTGGGTGTCTGAGAGAAAAGATGTCCTGAGCGCGTTTTTCTGGATCATTGCGATGTTGTCCTATGTCCGGTACGCCGCAAGACCTAAGGCGGCCACATATTTTTTATTTACAATATGTTTTGTCCTTGCCCTTATGGCCAAACCTATGCCGGTAACATTTCCATTTGTACTGCTGTTGTTAGACTACTGGCCGATGGGCAGGATAGGCGGCGTATCGCCAGAGCCGCATCCGGATTGTTATGAAGCTCGGCCGCTTAAGGCGTTAATTGTAGAGAAGGTACCGCTTTTTATAATCTCCGCGTTGTCTGCAGTAGTAACGCTGGTTGCTCAGAAAAGCGGCAACTCTGTAGTGTCTCTTCAGAGATTGCCATTTGGGCTGCGATTAGAAAACGCGGCCATATCTTACGTAAAATATATTTCTAACACTATCTACCCGTATAAACTGTCCATACTGTATCTGCTGCCGCCCGAAATCCCCCCTGTACAGGCAATAGCGGCGGCGGCCATTGTCATACTAATCAGCATAGTGGCAATCGGCAAGGCAAGAAAACTCCCATACTTATTTACGGGCTGGTTTTGGTTTCTGGGGACGCTTGTGCCGGTCATTGGACTGGTGCAGGTGGGAGGACAGGCGATGGCGGACAGGTATAACTATATGCCCTCTGTGGGACTGTTTATTATAGCCGCCGCGGGTGTCCCCGCGTTACTAAAAGGGTACCGGCGCGGTGGAGTTGTAATCGCCGTTGTGGCCACACTGTTGATCTCATTTTACACAGTCTCCACTAAGAGGCAGCTTCAGTACTGGAGCAACTCCATCACCCTGTTTAAGCGAGCCATAGACGTAACCACCGGCAATAAGGTCGCATACTATAACCTCGGCATAGTCTATGCTGAGATGGGAAGGTACGATGATGCCATAAAATGCTATGAAAACGCCCTGCGTATAAGTCCCACCGACTGCGACACTATCTACAACCTTGGCCTCGCCCTTATGAACAAGGGCCTCCCTGAAGAGGCGGCGGCACGCTTTAAGGGGGTAACAGCGCTCAATCCCCGCTATGTTAAATCCTACGTCGCTTATGGTAATCTCCTGCTGAAACAAAACAGGATTGACGAGGCAATGCAACAATATCAACATGCCATAGAGATAAGTCCTGAGCTGCCTGGCGCCCTAAACGGCGTGGGTGTGGTTATGGCCCTCACGGGCAATCCAGATGGTGCGCTTGGGATGTTTGACAAGGCCCTTTCGATAAACCCTGATTACGCCGAGGCCGCAAATAATAAAAAGGGAGCGCTCGCTCTTATCAGCAAACGCGGCCCAAAACAATAGAGGATAAATAATGATAAAAGAGAAAAAATCACGCAAGCTATTGGAACTCCCCGATGTAATTATAATAGTGATTGCAGTTTTGACCGCATTTTCGTACGCCGAAGTACGTCGCAATGGATTTATAGAAATTTATGACGATGACGCCTACGTCTTAAAAAACGCCCATGTACTTGGCGGCCTTAGCGTTGACAGCATAAAACGCGCCTTTGTTGTCTTCAACGATGGGAACTGGTTTCCACTTACGTGGATTTCCCACCTGACAGATGTTACGGTGTTTGGATTAAATCCCGCGGGCCATCACATGACGTCTGTGATAATTCATATACTAAACTCGGCGTTACTGTTTATAGTTTTTGCGCGTATGACTGCCTCCCAGTGGAGGAGCGGCTTTATTGCCGCGCTCTTTGCCCTGCACCCGCTGCATGTGGAGAGTGTTGCGTGGATTGCGGAGAGGAAGGATGTCCTAAGCGGCCTTTTTTGGATGCTGACTATGATCGCCTATGTGTACTACACAGAGAGGCCTGGCGCTGTTCGGTACGTGGCCGCGCTCTTGTGTTTTATTTGTGGCCTGATGTCCAAGCCTATGGTCGTCACGCTTCCTTTTGTCTTACTTCTGCTGGACTATTGGCCGCTTCAGAGGTTGCGGCCCTGTGGAAGGACGAGTGATGGTAATCCACCGCAAAGCGCAGTAGGGCTACGGCGCTTATTGCTTGAGAAGGTACCATTTCTTGCCCTTTCAGCCGCGTCAAGCGCACTTACCTATCATGTGCAAAAGACATGGGGGGCGGTGGTCTCATCAGACATCCTTCCCATGAAGGCCCGCATTGCAAACGCCCTGATATCATATGCGAAGTACGCCATTATGATGTTTAATCCTGTTAACTCAGCCGTAATATATCCAATTGACGAGAGATTTCCCCTGTGGCATCTTGTGGGGGCGGCGGTTGTATTTGCCATTATTACCGCGGCGGCCATAATCTATATTAAGAAACTTCCATTTTTATTTACGGGTTGGTTTTGGTATGTCGGCACACTGGTGCCGGTTATTGGCATCGTACAGGTGGGGACTGCCGCAATGGCAGACCGCTACACCTATATCCCGTTTATCGGACTGTTCCTAATTATTTCTATGGCTATACCAACTACCGTCCTCACCGGGCGCGTGGGCAGGGCCGTAGCCGCGGTATTGGCCTGTGCCGCCATAATCGCGTGCGTATTTTATACAAAAAAACAGGTAAAGAACTGGCACAATTCTGTCACCCTATTTGAACACGCCATATCTGTTACGAAAGAAAACTATGTGGCCTACAACCATTTAGGGGCGGCATATTCTGAAATCGGAATGGATAACGAGGCCTACATAAACTATACAAAGGCCCTGCACCTGAACTATATATATGTGGCCGCCCATGCCAACTTAGGAAATTTGCTGGTAAAACTGAATCGCCTCGACGAGGCCATAGAAAGCTACAATATGGCAATCAGGATAAACCCCTCATACGCGTCGGCATATAACGGTATTGGTGTGGCATTGTTGTTACAGAAAAAGACTACCGAGGCGATACCATATCTAAGAATGGCAGTAACCCTCAATCCCAACCTCGTGTCGGCGCGCAAGAACCTTGACCGGGCGCTGAACATGGCTGTTGACGAGAACAACTCCGCTATCATGATGTTTGGGCCATGATGTTTATGCCGCAGTAAACTATGCCAACAACCTATGTCGAGTCTAACAGGGCGCTGACGAATTGGGCTATATCACGGCGTATCTCATCACTTACGGCGATAAACTCCGAGGCGGCGGCGTAGCCGTCTTCCGTCTCCATAACCCTTACCACCTCGCCATAAATGAATATTGGGACAGGTGGTTGGACGGGCAGAATCATTCTTAATTCGATAATATCTTTTACACTAACCATCGTATTACAAAGCAACCGGACGCCACTGCCGCTTAGATTTAATTGCTTGTACTCAAGTGTACGAAACCCATCGGCCTTGTCAGAGCTGTCTAGGACTCTTCCCAAAGAATAAGCTTTTTCCTGAAGGTCAGACAGCAACTCAGGTAATTCGGTGACTTCATTCAACTCTGAATTGGCTATATCGGCCACGGCTGCCGCCTCTGATATTTCAGAGAAGTACGCACTCTGCCCCTGAACCGGAAGCACCCGCACCCCAACCCTGGCATAGGCATCAACCCTTGGATATGTCCTTCTTTCCATCAGACACACCTTCTAATCAACAGGGGACTTCCCTCACACACAACAAGTCTAGTATAAACCATATATCTCTGTTATATCAAGTGCCGTTGAAAATATCCCTATATTGGAGCTTGAAATAATTATGTTATTATGATAAATTAATACACTTTATTACAGTGGGGGAGGTTTTGATGGATAATATCTGGTCGCTTATTTCTGTAAAATGGCTAAAGGCGCATACAGCAAATTACGTGCTTTTATGCGTTGTCCTCATGTTTATTTCAGCGTGTAGCCCTGCGCCGAAACGCACCGAATTTTTATTAAAGACGGGACATCCAGGCAGTGTCACAAGCGTAAGCTACAGTGCTGATGGGCGGTTTATCGCCTCAGGAGGCACTGATAACGCCGTGAAGATATGGGATGCCGAAACGGGGGCGCTGCAGCACACGCTTACCGGGCATTCAGGCAGTGTCAAAAGCGTATGTTACAGTGGGGACGGGCGGTTTATCGCCTCGGGCAGTTACGATAACACCGTGAAGATATGGGATGCCGCAACTGGAAACCTGATACGCACGCTCAACGGGCATACAGACACAGTGAGAAGCGTATGTTACAGTGGGGACGGGCGGTTTATCGCATCAGGCAGTGAGGATAAAACTGTGAAGATATGGGACGCCGCAACTGGAAACCTGATACGCACGCTTGCCGGTCATTTAAGAGGTGTAAGAAGCGTAAGCTACAATTCCGACGGGCGGGTAATCGCCTCTGGCAGTTGGGATAAGACCGTGAAGCTGTGGGATGCCGGAAGCGGGAGTCTGCTGCGCACGCTTGACGGGCATAAGAGCATTGTCTCAAGCGTAAGTTACAGTGGGGACGGGCGGTTTATCGCATCGGGCAGCTTTGATAAGACCGTGAAGATACGGGATGCCGCCACTGGGGGTTTGCTGCGCACGCTCACCGGGCATACAGGCAGTGTCTCAAGCGTAAGTTACAGTGGCGACGGTAGGTTTATCGCCTCGGGCGGCTTCGATAAAACGGTGAAGCAGTGGGATGCTGGAAACGGGACGCTGCTGCGCACACTTGCCGGTCATACGGGCGTGGTCACAAGTGTAAGTTACAGCAGGGACGGGCGGTTTATCGCCTCGGGCAGCCTTGATAACACCGTGAAGATATGGGATGCCGCCACTGGGAGTCTGCTGCGCACTCTTGCCGGGCATTCAGAGGAGGCCACACATTCAGAGCCGAACGCAGACGTACAACCCGACAGCGGCGAGTGAGGGAACAGCATTTCCTACACTCATAACTCACTATTTAGCAACTCACTATATTTGCCGCTGTCAATATTGGCCGTGTTGTATGAATTTCAGCGATACGTCCATCCTGTTTTCGATCTCTTTTAGTTCGTTGTGGATGCTTTTGAGGACTACGTCAAAGGTCTTGAGATGGGGCAGTTTTTCGGCCTTTTTCTTTGAGATTTCGCTTATGCCGTCCTCCATGCCTTTGAGTTTATTCATGACAATGGTCTTTTCTTTATTGATATCGGAGAGTTCCTCCTCAAGATGTCCTTTGAGAGTAAGGCAGTTGTTTACGTCGCCGGTGACGCCCTTTATGCTGAACTGAAGGCCGTTAATATCATCAATCAACTGCTCCCGTTCGCTGGTAAGCCGCTCAATCGAATCCATAAAACTCTTCGACCTGTACTCGTTTGATTGAACATCGCTTGTGGTTGCGGCTATAACAATGTCCATGCCTTTGAGTTCAGAGTTCAGCGCGTCAATATCAAACCTAAGGGCAGCCGCCTCGTCCTGCAGAGAGGACTTTGTCTCTTTCAATTGGCGAAGTGTGCGAATAAGTTCTTTAATCTCGTTATAAAGTTCCACATCGGTTTCCATTTGACACCTCCTGTTGCCATAATGATAACACAACCTTTGTATTTAGCGCTATATTTTTTGACCAGTGGGCGAAGGGTAAATATACTGAGGTATGTGTGCTTCCTCTTCACTGTCAAAATGACATTGAATGGCATCCTTTACGTTCAAATTCAATTCAGCCAAATCTTCGCCTTCTGTAATTATAGAGTGGTTGAGGGCATGGGCAAAAAAGCCGCCTTCGATTGCCTTTTCTACAATAAATATAATTTCACACATATATGTACCTCCTATGCCCACGGTAATTTTGTTCTCCATCATAAGTAAGCGGTAGTTGCTTAGTTTGTTGTCATATTCGTTCCTTTGTTGACATCCTTGTCTCTTTCCGTCATTCCGGCTTGTCCGGAATCGTCCCTTAAATGGTTGTTCTATTATGATTTTGCATATTCTGAGGCATAAGGATAGATTCCGGACAACAGACTGTGTCACAATAGTAAAGCAGCCCCCCCCCTTTTTTTTTTGAGGTGGGGATGAGTCTGCCGCAGAGGTGTGGGGTATCAAGAATAATTACAATTCATGGGACTAAGGTTTGCCAGATGATTTACTAATCTACGGGAGAGCCACTATTACGGCAACATTCAATAGCCCTTTTAGTATCGTATTACTTTGTTTCGCTTC
>JADFXF010000035.1:0-19760 GCA_015233685.1 Nitrospirota bacterium
TTGTCCGGAATCGTCATTTAAGTGGTTGTTTCATTGTGATTGTGCCTATTCTGAGGTATAAGTATAGATTCCGGACAAGCCGGAATGACAGACAAAGAGCCGGAATGACAGACAAAGAAAAGAACAGTCTGGAGATCATTGCAACTTCCCATGAGAACTTGTTTTATTCGTTAGAACAAAATTACCGTGCACTTTGTTTGTTATCCTTGACAGCAGCGTCGTGATAGTGTTATTTTTTTCGTGCTTGAGCTGCGTAGGTGGCAGCGGCTAAAACTATGGATATGAAAGACAACGTTAAAGCCGGGCGGTCGTCGTCCCTGATTTATTATGCGCTGCTTGTTCTGCTGGCTGTTGCTATTGGCATATATGTGTTTGTCAATAAACCGCCTGTTGATATTAAGGTAACGAACGCCTTCGTTTATGGTTTGTTTTTTTATGGTATTTTTAAAATAGCCGATTATTTTTTCAGTACGCTATATATCGAAAGGGCAAAGATTGCTGTTCCCAAACTAATCCATGACATCGTCACCGCGGTAATTTATGCCATAGCCCTGTTTGCAATCCTGAAAATACAGTTTGGCATTGATTTAACCCCTATAATAACGACCTCGGCGGTGTTTTCTATGGTCATAGGTCTTGCGCTTCAGGACACGCTGACCAATCTTATCGCGGGTGTGGTGCTGCACATAGAAACCCCTTTCAGAATCAACGACTGGATACGCGTAAAAGAGACAGACGGCAAGGTCGTCGAGATAAACTGGCGCACGACTAAGCTGCTCACGCGCACTAACGATTATCTGGTCATTCCAAACGGTAATATCATAAAAGATACGATTCTCAGCGTAAACTATCCCACACCGAATCAGATTATGAGCCTCTTTGTGGGTGTGGATTATGAAACCCCTCCTAACAAGGTGAAGCAGGTTATCGCGTCTGTCTGCCTGAAGACTTGTGAAGTGAAAGGCCATCCACCGGAGGTACGGGTGGCAACAAACTAAGCAACTACCGCTTACTTATGATGGAGAACAAATTTACCGTTAGCAGGGTGTGTCAGAGCAAAATAGAAATGTCCTGTTCAGTTAATTTAAATTTTCGCCAGCGCCTTCTGAAGCCTTTTAATCGTCCGCTCCTTGCCGACCAGCTCAATGACCTCAAAGATGCCGGGACTTACGGTGTTTCCCGTAATGGCGACCCTCGTCGGCTGGGCGATTTTGCCAAGCTGGACGTTAAACTCAGCAAGCAGGCTCATAAACACGGCCTCTATCTGCTTCGCAGTGAAATCCTCAAGGGCGGTGAGCCTTTCTATTAACGCGGTAAGGTAGGGTTTTGTCTCGTTGGTAAGGAATTTCTTTCCCGCCTTTTCATCTATTACAACGTCCTCTTCTATGTAATAGTGCATCGAATTTGCCAACTCAACAATGGTTCTTGAGCGCTCCTGAAGGGTCACTATCGCCCTTGCAAGCCATTGTTTATCCACCAAATCAACCGACCCCAAAAATGGTGCTAATAATGGAATTAACCCCTCTGGTGACGCGGCCTTAATATATTCCCCGTTCATCCACAGTAGTTTCTCCGGATTGAATACCGCGGCGGAGGAGCCGACGTGCTCTAATGAGAATTTCTCTATCAACTCGGCCTTCGAAAATATCTCCTGATCAGAGTGCGACCAACCGAGGCGTACCAGGTAATTCAGGAGCGCATCGGGTAGGTAGCCCATCTCCCTGTATGCCTGCACAGACGTAGCCCCGTGGCGTTTGCTGAGGCGCGCCTTGTCAGAACCGAGAATCATCGGCAGGTGGGCGAACTTGGGGGGCGTATGGCCAAATGCCTCATATATGTGCATCTGCTTTGGAGTATTGTTTAAGTGGTCGTCCCCTCTGATGATGTGCGTTATGCCCATCTCAATGTCGTCCACCACGACTACGAAATTGTATGTAGGCGTGTCATCAGAACGCATTATTATAATATCATCAAACACTGAATTTTCATAAACTATCTTGCCTTTTATTAAATCATCCACCATGGTGCTGCCATACTGGGGCATTTTAAACCTGACGACTGGTTTAATCTCTGCTTCCGGGTTTTTCAAATCCCTGCACGTGCCGTCGTATCTGGGGGGCTTACCGGCAGCGGTGGCAAGTTTTCTCTTTGATTCCAGCTCCTCAGCCGAGCAATAACAGTAGTACGCCCTACCTTCCTCAAGAAGGAGGTTGACATATTGGCGGTACAGCTCCGTGCGGTCTGTCTGCCTGAAAGGCCCCTCGTCGTAGTCAAGGTTCAGCCATTTCATGCCGTCTATGATTGCCTCTATGTACTCGTCTGTTGAGCGGCTCCTGTCAGTGTCCTCTATGCGTAAGATAAATTTTCCATTGTGACGCCTTGCAAATAAATAATTAAAAAGCGCAGTCCTTGCGCCACCTATGTGAAGATACCCTGTCGGGCTTGGCGCGAATCGTACCCTTATGTCGTCAGACACAAAACCTCCTTAAATCACTACGGCGACGTATTGTAACATATGTGATTGCCAAAAATCACCACGCCCCACTATAATTAACGGAGGGTTTCCGGATGACTGATAAAAGGAATATTAGAATGGGCAATCAGACCGCCTTCACGGCGCAGCCCTATGAGCTGCCGTTTGACTTCGCGCTCAACAACGGTTTTGACGCCTTTGAGTGGTTCTCTGACAAAAAATCATGGGGACAGGGATGGGACATCGGCGATGCCGACAAGCAGGACAGACGCCGCATCAGGGAAAAATCCCTCACGCGCGGGTTGGCTCTGTCCGTACATTGCCCCGCCCATGCTGACCCCTTATCAGACGGCTTCTCAGATGTCTTTTTTAAGCACGCGGAGTTTGCCTGTGACGTCGGGGCGTCAAATATAAATATTCATCTTTTCACAGAACATGGTCTTGAGAACTATCTGAAATCCCTGATTCCCCTGATAGACATCACCGCAAAGGCGCGGATTACGCTGTCCATCGAAAACACTACCATCACAGGCCCTGCGGATTTTAACCAGTTATTTTCTATGTTAAGAACCCTTCCCGCCAAACATGTGGGCATGTGCCTTGATATTGGCCACGCCAATATATTCCACGAGACCAGAAACGATTTCCTTAGGTATATTGACAGATTATCGAATGACGTGCCGATAATACACATCCACGCCCACGAAAACTTTGGAGATGTTGACAGCCACCTGACACTGTTTAGCGGCCCTTCAAAATCTAACTCACTCGGACTGAGGGGATTCGCGGCAAGGATGATAAACCGCCGGTTCAGCGGCATGATTATCATGGAACAGTGGCCGTCCCCTCCGCAGCTCCTCATAAACGCGCGCCTTAGGCTCCTGGATTTTTTCAGGGAATAAAATACAGCCAACACCAGCCGGACTAAAGACGTTCAAGGGGTTGGACAAATAACATCTCCCCATGCTAAACTAACTTTGACGGTAAGTTAGGTTAAGCACTGTGTGTAAAGATACAGGAGTGGGAAGCAGTGGGAGGGATTATAGACAGCCAGCCGATTTTTCTCGTCGTGGACGATATGGCAGAGATGCGTAGCCTTATGGTCAGCAACCTTAAAACACTTGGCTTTTCAAAAATCCTTACGGCTCAAAACGGAGAGGAAGCCATTCGTAAATTGGGCACCGATCCCGTCAACATGATCCTCTCCGACCTGAACATGCCCCAAATGACAGGCCTTGAGCTGCTTGAATGGGTTCGCATGGACCGCAACCACAAATTCACTCCGTTTATCATGATTACCGCGGAGGTTGGGCGGCAACAGATAGAGAAGGCAATAGCAACCGGGGTGAGCGACTTTTTACTAAAGCCTTTTTCTCTGGGGACTCTTTCTGAGAAAATCAAACGAACTCTTAATCGCAGCGCTGTAAGGCAGGTACAGAGCGCGGCACAGGCAGAGCTAAACCCGGTTATTGACCCGACATCCGCAACTTCGGCAATCAGTAGCGATAACAAGACCTATACCGTGCTTGTCGTAGATGACGTACCGGGTAACCTGGCACTGATTTCAAATATTTTGCAAGCCGAGTACCGCGTGAAGGTTGCCATAAACGGGCAGCTGGCAATTAAAATATGCGAGTCGCCCGATAAACCTGACCTTGTACTTCTGGATGTCAAGATGCCGCGCATGGACGGTTTCGAGGTCATAAGAATACTTAAGTCAAACGAGGCAACCTCGGGCATTCCCGTCATATTTCTATCTGCGATGAATGACCCTGAAAGCATAGTCAAAGGGCTGGAGGCCGGCGCTGTGGGCTATGTTACCAAGCCCATAGATAGGGTCGCCTTGCAGGCAAGGGTGCGCAGCTTCCTGCGTTTTTACCGCGGCTACGAGGAACTGAAACACACACTGGACACTATGATTGACAACGTCAGACTCCGCGAGGACGTAGAGCTCATTATACGCCACGACATGAAAAGCCCTCTGGCCGCTATCATAGGTATAATCGGCAGTGTAGGGCGGGGCAAAAGCATGGCACCAGAGCAGCTAAAGACAATAGAAGACCTATCCTACTCCCTGGTTACAATGCTGAACCGCTCCATAGACCTCTACAAAATAGAGACCGGACGCTTTCATCTAAACGCACAACCAGTGGATATTCTGCGGCTGACAGAGAAGGTAGCAGATGAGGTACGCCTTGGATTTACGGCCAAAAACATAAAGATAACGACGAAAAGTACGGGCGCAGAGCAACTCACCGCGCTTGGCGATGAGTTGCTGTGTTACTCAATGCTTCACAATCTTATAAAAAACGCGGCAGAGGCCGCCCCCACAGGCAGCACCGTATTTGTTACCGCAGCGTCAGGAGATGGCAACACCATCAGGTTAGCCATAAAGAATCTCGGCGCGGTACCCGAGTCCATTCGTGTTCATTTTTTCGATAAATTTGTAACTATGGGGAAAAAAGGCGGCACCGGCTTGGGCACATACTCGGCACGCATGATGGCAGAGGCCCAAAATGGCAGTATCTCTATGCAAACATCCGAGGATTCTGGCACTGTAATTGAGGTTACACTGCCTAAGGCCCACACCGCATGAGACCATGTACACATCTGCCGACCATCACTGTCCTGCGCCATGATGATGCCGGAATGTGGGGAAATGCCCCCCATGGGTATTTCCCTGATTAGTTCTTTTGCCAGGTTCCCCCTGTTTTTTTTACAATTGCTGGCAGTCATCACTTGCCCTATGATTAATAATTATGATATAACACAGTTACTATGACCGATTGAGAATAAGGCAATGGCTTAGGAGGATAATGTGACTGAAGACACAGAGACACAGGATAAAAGAAACAGATGGGCTGAGGGTGTGACCAATGATAAGTACCTTTTATTAATGTCTTGTATACTTACGATTGAGAACCGATTGCTGTGGAGTGAGTTGGCATACCTGTCGTTGAATCTATGTATCATATTGTTTTCTATGGGGTTGCTATCTTACGCTTCCGGCATGGCGGATACTCACGTACCCTACATGTCGGCGATATTTCTTGCCGTTATTGGCGAGTTTATATGCGTGTACTGGTTAATCTCATCCATGAAACATCAAATGAAGTTGAGGCTGCGATACTTTCAGGCGAGATATTTGGAGAGAAAGCAAGGCATGTGTGGTGAGTCATTTATTTCAGATGAGTCAAACTACTTTAACCCCTCCGTTGGGTACGTGGAAAGCCCTGATAAGGTAGAACGGGTTGACTATCCATCTCGTGGGGCAACAAGAATGGACGGGTTTGCAGGGTCGGCTAAACCGAGGCACCTGACATGGTTGATGTCGTCTGTGATATTTTTTATGTACGTGGCAATTCTGTTGTGGGTATACAATGATATGTTTAAGCTGTACTGAGCTACACTTTATCAACTCATTATCGTGGAGATTTCTAACCAATCCCCCTGACCGCACCCCCACGGTAAATTTGTTCTAACGAGTAAAACAAGTTATCATGGGAAGTTGTAATGATTTCCAGACTATTCTTTTCTTTGGCTGTCATTCCGGCCTCATTTTGTCATTCCGGCTTGTCCGGAATCTGTCCTTATACCTCAGAATAGGCAAAATCATCATGAAACAACCAGTTAAGGGACGATTCCGGACAAGCCGGAATGACAGAAAGGGACAAGGATGGCAACAAACTAAGCAACTACCGCTTACTTGTGATGGAAAACAAATTTACCGTTGCCGCACCCCTGCCGCGCAGACTTTTTACGGGTAAGTTATTTTCATACCTTTTGCGGCGAAAATATCTCTGGTTATCTCCGGTAGCTCATCGCTCAGGGCCGCGTAATGTGCCGCGTTACACCAGAGATTGACAGACAGTTTTACTGCGGCCTCCGATATTTCAGTTACCTTCAGCGTCGGCGGCGGCGATTTTAAGATACGGCTGTCTTCGCTAAACATGGAGAGAAAGAGCGTCTTAATGTTTTTAATATCGCCGTTTTCTGCAACACCAAACGTCAGGTCAACTCTTCGCATGGGTTCGGTGGAGAAGTTTGTGATGCTCCCGCCAGAGAGCGGGCCGTTTGGAATGATGATGGTCCTATTGTCCGGCATCTTGATAATGGCATGAAATATTCCAATTTCGCTTACTTTGCCCGTAAACCCCTGAGCCGAAATTACATCGCCCACCTTAAAAGGCTTAAACAGTAAAATAAGGACGCCACCCGCAAAATTAGCCAGATTATTCTGTAAGGCAAGCCCGACCGCCAACCCCGCGGCTCCCAAAATGGCTACAAAAGATGTAGTCGCTATACCAATCATCGAGGCAACACTGATAAACAGCAATACCTTCAGTATAATACTCGATATACTCCCCAAAAACGACTGCAAAGACGGCTCCAATTTCCCCAGACTCATTGCCCTGAGCAGTGTCTTATGTATAAGCTTGATAACCCACAGGCCGATAATCAAAACAGCGGCTGCCAAAAATAATTTTGGTGCATAAAGTATAACCATGTCATACGCCTTATTTACATAGTAATTGGTGTCCATACGGCCTCCTTTTACAGATATTCTCCAATCAAGTATACCATATATATTTCAGGATATTCTGTATCACTTCTTCTTATTGGCCTATTGGCGAAAATCTCCCGCTTATCTCATCTGCCAGACGGAGGCAACCGACGCGGAGACAGCGCCGGAACTCTTAATCGCTGTGCCGTTCATAAGCCACACGTAAACGGCACCTGTGGATGCGTTCTGCCAAATGATGTCGCTATATCCATCGCCGTCAAAGTCTCCCACCCCCTTTATCTGCCAGGCAGGGTCCATTGATGAGGCAACAATACCGGAACTCTTAATCGTGGTGTTGTCCATAAGCCATGCGACAACCGCCCCTGTGGATTTATTCCGCCAGAGGATATCACTCTTCCCATCGCCATTAAAATCTCCCACCCCCTTTATCTGCCAGGCGGAGTCCATTGAAGTGGCCACGACACCGGAACTCTTAATCGTGGCATTGTCCATAAGCCATAAGGCAACCGCGCCAGTTGATGAGTTCTGCCAAACGATATCGCTCTTTCCATCGCCGTTGAAGTCTCTGCCATGATTAGCGTTAATACCACTTCCTTCTACGATGAAGACGGGGTTGTCGCTCAAACTTACACCTGACGCGTCGGTACTCATTTCGTTGCCGTAAAGGTCTACCACCCTGACGCTGCCCTTAAAGGCGCTGATGCCACCGCTGCCCCAGGCTATAAGCACTCTTTTACCGGCGGCAGTGGTAAACATATATTGGCTGGTGGATATGGTGCTTACACTTATATAACCGTTTATCAGGCTACCCATTTTTTGGAGCGAGTCTACGAAGAGGTGTTTTTTTGTCTTATCGCTGGCGTTGAACATGGAAGACGAGCCGATAACCGATGTAGAGCCGTCCGCATTGTTCCAGCCCTCGGACAAGTCGGCATACAATGTGGTTACCCCGTTGGCAAGACCCACGGTGAATCTCTTTACATAATAGGCGGCCTGATATTCTTCCGACTGAGTTGGCATCCCCTGAGGTGTGCCTGCATATGTGCCGATTTCTGTGACAAGCATAGGCAGTGATTTTCCAGACTGCGACTCAATGCTTTTCCAAAATGATATGGTATCGTCGTAAGAAACGTAACCTTGCGACGTACCGCCTTGTTGTCTGTCCATATTATAGTGCCAGTTGAGATAATCCAAATAATTCAGGCCGCCCTGAGAAGAGAAAGTCTGCCAGAAAGTCTTAGTGGCTCCATCCGCCATAATCTCAAGCGCGCCGCCATTGACCACCTTACAATTAGGGCAGACCTCTTTTACGGCTTCATAGGTTGCCTTGACGATTGCAAAATACTTTGAGCCGTCACTGAAAGCGCTATTGAAAGCCGAGCTGTCAGGCTCATTGCCAATCTCATAGGTCATAACCGGCTGGGTAAGCCCCGGCATATCGTTTACACCGTCTCCGTTGTACCGGTCAACAACCGCTTTGACGAAACTCTTGTACTCGCTCAGGTCGTTAGGATATTCCGTTATGTAATCCCACCATATAAAGTCCAGAGGTGCGTTGGCCGCCGGCGTTGAATTCGGATGGTCCCATGACGCAAAAGGATAAAGTGTTGCCACCAGGGCGATACCGTTTGCCTGTGCCGCCTTTACGGCGAGGTCCGGAAACTCGAAATGGTATACGCCTTTTACCGGTTCGATAATGTTCCAGGCAAATGGCCCGTTTACGGCACGGCTCGCGGAGATACCGGTGGTGGCGGCCAGGGCGAACATTTCGTTTACAGACGATTCATAGACTTGTTTCGCTTTGGTAAAAGTCGCGTTATCATTGTACAAACCTTTCACCTTGTTGGTTTGCAAGTAGCTTGTAAGCTGGAGCTGGTTGATAATCAAATTCATATTGTCAATGCCCATACCACCCCAGAAACTGTATGGTGTCGTGGTCCTTTCCGGGACAACCGTTTCAGCGGCGGCATTGCTATGCAATAAAAGTACAACGGCTAATGAGATGATTAAAATCTTCTCTATAAGGCATTTCATCGCTACCCTCCTTTAACTGGCTCATTAACTGAGTTAGAAATTCCCCGCCTATTTCATCTGCCAGACGGAGTCAACCGACGCAGAGACAGGATTGGAACTCTTAATCGCGGTGCCGCTCATCAGCCACGCGTAAACGGCGCCTGTGGATGAGTTTTGCCAAATGATGTCGCTATATCCATCGCCGTCGAAATCTCCCACCGTCTTTATCTGCCAGGCGGAGTCCATTGATGAGACAACAACACCGGAACTCTTAACCGAGGTGCCGTTGATAAGCCATACGACAACTGCTCCTGTGGATGAGTTTTGCCAAATGATATCGCCGCTTCCATCGCCGTCGAAGTCTCCCAATCCCTTTATCTGCCACGCGGAGTCCATTGATGAGGCAACAACACCGGAACTCTTAATCGTGGCATTGTCCATCAGCCACGCGTAAACGGCGCCTGTGGCGGAGTTCTGCCACAGGATATCGCTCTTTCCATCGCCGTCAAAGTCCCGCACTCCCTTTATCTGCCACGCGGAGTCCATTGATGAGGCAACAACACCAGAACTCTTAATCGTGGCATTGTCCATAAGCCACGCGACAACCGCGCCTGTGGCGGAATTCTGCCATAGTATATCGCTCTTTCCATCGCCGTTGAAGTCTCCCACACCCTTTATCTGCCACGCGGAGTCCATTGATGAGGCAACAACGGTGGCATTGTCCATAAGCCATTTGTCCATAAGCCAGGAGACAACCGCGCCCGTAGAAGAATTCTGCCATAGCATATCGCCCTTTCCATCGCCGTTGAAGTCTTCAAAACCCTTTATCTGCCAGGCGGAGTCCATTGATGAGGCAACAACGCCGGAACTCTTAGTCACGGCACCGTTCATCAGCCACGCGACAACTGCGCCTGTGGCGGAATTCTGCCATAGTATATCGCTCTTTCCATCACCATTAAAATCCCGGGCGGGATGCGGATAGTAATGTTGGGGCAGAATGCATGTGTAGATCGTTTTAAGCTGTGCGGAACTACCGGCACTGAAATAAAGCCTGAGCTGTCCATTGGGCATAATCAGAACTTCGGGGTCGGAGTTTTCATAATCCCCGGTCATGGTTACAACAGGGGTGCTTTCGGCGGTAAAGGCTAAACCATTGGCAGAGACAGAAAATCCAATCTGCCTGGATTTGACGGTGGGGTTTGACCAGTCGTTATAGATGATAGCGTATCTGCCGTCTTTAAGCTTGTAGAGGGCGGGGTCAACGCTATTGAATACCAGTGCGGTGCCATTGTCTCGTGTCCAATGCAGTCCGTCGTCAGTTGAGGTTGCAGTACGAATGTCGCTGCCGTCGGAGACGAACGCCATTTTCAGAGAACCGTTGCCATCTCTTATTCCAGATGGAACGCTGAGGAAATAACCTCCTGTCTGTGGATTAATGTCTGCGCTGGTACCATCCATGACAAGCCCCTCATGTGTAAAATTAAGGGCGTCGGTTGAGATGGCGCTGCACAAGCGCCTGTTACCCGTTGAAGAGTTCGGATCTGTGTCCGTAGTATCCTTGCATTCGTAGATCATTCTGTAGCGGTTGTCCGTAGTTATAAACACCCAGGGATTGGATGCGAACTTCTCGATTGAATCTCCGACGGCGCTGTAGCGTACGCCCTGCTCCTTTGTCCATGACACACCATCCTTTGAGGTTGCCGAGACCATAGCTATATTCCCCGCGGAGGTTCCCTCGTAGTATGCCCTGAACGTGTTGTCAGGCATTTTCACAACGTTGATAGCAACACCGGCAAGTCCGGTGTCTGTAAGGTTTTCACACAATCCCGACACTCCGGAGTAAGATAAAGATGTCGCCGCCATTATAAAAACTGTAACGAGAGCTATCAATACCGGCCATTTGTTTGTCATTTTCCCCTCCATATTTTAAAAATCAGCAAGGCCCGAATCTTCCCTTTTCTTGTCCCATTTGTAATATATTTACACAATCGCCCAGCTCACCTGAAGGACAAAGCCCCGTTTATCTTAGCACCTGGAAACAGAGAGTTGTCAAGTGTATAAAATATCACCGAAACCGGCAGGTGAGAGGTTCTGACATGTGAAATGAGATAGAGACAAAGAAGGTTATGGCCGTAGTTGTTAATACACTCAAGGGTATTTTATAATAGCCCTACGATTGCAGCACTCAAGGAGGCAGCAGATGGATTTAATCAAGTTTTTGACGTCAATCAAGCAGTTTGAAGATTTAACCAAAGAAGAAATTGAACATATTGCGCAAAACGCCGAGACTGTCGAATACAAAAAAGGCGCCGAGATCAAAAGGCGGGGCGAAATCGGCAGGTTTCTGTGGATTGTTTACGATGGAAAAGTTGATATAGTTCTAAACGACGACGAGGGAAACAGAAGACCTATCGCCTCTTTAGCGCGCGGTGAGATATTCGGAGAGATGTCCATTCTTACCGGAGAACCCTCGGATGTTGATGTCACAGCGACAGACAAGTCCACGCTGGTTCGTATCCCAAGAGAAGAGATCTCGGCAATATTCGCTAAGAATCCTAAGACCCTTTCGAAGTTTGCCCAGACGATTACAAAACGTCTGGTCAGGAGACAGACCGAGACCGCGTGGGATGAGGTGAGAGAGAGGGCGATAAAGGTAAACAATGACCCGTATGACCTTGATTTTTCATCCGCGGTTGACCCGATAAAAATCCTTGTGGTTAACAGCCGCAGCACCTCTCTGAAATACACGCTGTTTAATACGGCCTACAGCGTACCGCTTGTGGACGGCCATATTGAAAAGATCGGCTCAGAGGATTCCTCACATGTGATTCACTCTCCGCTTGGCGGCATGGAGCAGCGGCAATACCTTCAGGATATACCGGCGGCCTTAAAGGCCATGATAGACGCCATCACCGACCCCAAAAAAGGATACTTAAAAGGTATTGAAGAGATAAAGGCCGTAGGCCACAGGGTTGTTCACGGCGGAAACATATTCTATAATTCGGTAGTCATAAACGAAGACGTAATAACCTGCATACGCGGGTTTGGCATCCTGGCCCCCCTGCACAATCCATATAACCTCGCAGGGATTGAGGCCATGATTAAGCTCATTCCTTCGGCGGTCCACGTAGCGGTTTTCGATACGGCGTTCCACAGAAATATGCCTGAACACGCCTACCGGTATGCCCTGTCAAAGGCCCTCAACGAGGATGATGCCATACGCAGGTACGGGTTTCACGGGACAAACCACAATTTCGTCATGTTAAAGGCGGCCGAGTTCTTAAAGCGCCCCGTTAAGGAACTCAAGATGATATCATGTCATATGGGGCACGGCTCCTCTGTATGCGCCATAGACCACGGCAGAAGCATTGACACAAGTATGGGTATGACACCGCTTGAGGGGCTGATAATGGGAACCAGAAGCGGAGATATTGACCCCGGAGTGCTCATCTATCTGACGCAGTTAGGCTACACGCCCGAAGAGCTTAACAGAATCCTAAACAACGAAAGTGGTTTAAAGGGCCTGTCTGGTGTAAGCGCCTACATGACTGACATACTCACGGCGGCGGAACAGGGAAACGCGATGGCCGAAAACGCCATCAGGATGTTCTGCTACAGGGTAAAAAAATACATCGGGGCATACATCGCGGCATTGGGTGGCCTTGACGTCTTAGTGTTTACGGGCGGCATTGGAGCTGGTTCTTATGAAATAAGGGCGAGGATATGCCAGGGGCTTGAGGGCTTCGGAATCATCGCCGACAGCGAATTGAACAAGATGAACAGACCTCTGACCATGCAGGTGGAAGACGTCTCGGATGAGAAATCAAGGGTAAAAATCCTTGTAATCCAGCCTGATGAGAAAAAGATGATAGCCAGAGAGACCCTGCACGCGATGGGCAGGTTTCAGTCATCAAAGAACAGAATCGAAGACTACAAGAACATGCCCATACCGATTAATGTCTCGGCACACCATGTGCATCTAACCCCAGCGGCATTTGAGCAGTTGTTTGGCCCTGGCATGACACCTACACAGAGGGCACCGTTAAGCCAGCCCGGGCAGTTCGCCGCCGAGGAAACGGTAAATCTCCTCGGCCCAAAGGGCAGGGTAGATAAGGTCAGAATACTCGGTCCATTCAGAAAGGACTGTCAGGTGGAAATCTCAAGGACAGAGGAGTTCAAGCTCGGCATAGACGCCCCTGTCAGGGACTCAGGGGATATAGAAGGCACGCCGGGCATTACGCTTGAGGGAACGGGCGGCCGGTTATTAAAGATGGAAAAAGGTGTCATATGCGCCCGAAGACACATACACATGTCAACAGAGGACGCCCTGCGCTTTGGCCTGAGGGACAAGGATGTCGTGCTTGTCAAGATAAAGAGCAACAGGGAGCTGATATTCGGGGACGTCCTGATAAGGGTCAACCATGACTTCAGGCTCGACATGCACATAGACACAGACGAGGGAAACGCGGTGCAGCATTCAGTGGGTATGACAGGCTATATAGAAGGCATCCAGGCAAGGGCGTTTATGTAGAGGCCACAAGGTTGCCGCATAGGTATAATGGTCAAAGTTTGAGTATTTTGACATGGGCATAACGATCATTAGTGCAACGGTCTCAACTTGGTATGACGTCAACAAAATGGACACTGATCTGTTGCCCCGCATTCGTACAGGCAATCTTCGTCTCATCAATTATGGGTATGACGGGGTGTAAGGCGATAGGCAGCGGTTCAACCGCAGACATCGCACATGGGGTCGCGCATTGTCCTGAGTTTTTTGAACTCCATGTCAAAGAGATTAAACGTCAGCATTTGACCAAGCAGCGGCCTGCCAAAGCCGGTCAGTATTTTTATTGCCTCAATTGCCATCAAACAGCCAAGCACCCCTGATACCGCCCCCAGCACGGGAAAGCCCAGCTCCTGCCAACCCGGGTCATCCTCTGGAAACACGCAATTCAGGCATGGTGTCTTCCCAGGTATCACGTTAAACAAATACCCCTCCATCGCATTCATTGCGGCCTCTACCATCGGGGTACCGTGCGCTACCGACGCCTTGTTTAACTGCCTTCTCTCATGGAAATTCGGCCTTGCCGACAACGCTATGTCAACAGTTGGGATAAGTTTTACGGCAAGCTCTTCTGATATACGCTCGTCATATATCTCCACCTCAACGTGCGGATTAAGCTCTTCTATGAATTTCTTCGCCTGTGTGACCCTCGCGTTTCCAACCCAGTTGTCCTTCATAAGTATCTGCCTGTTCAGGTTTGACAGCGTCAGCTTGCCGTAGTGGACGATGACCAATTTCCCGATGCCGGCGGCGGCGAGATATAGGGCGGCGTTTCCACCCAACCCGCCTATGCCGGCAATCATCGCCGATTTGGACTTTAGCGTGTTTTGCCGCTCCTGCCCAAATCCGTTTATGGTCATTTGTCTTTTGTAGCGTTCTTTCTCATGCTCAGACAAATTCATGCTACGACACGACCGCGTCATAATCCACCCCCAGGCCTGCCATTAACATCTCCAGCTCCGCGTCCGTATCCTCGCCAATAAGGCCACACGCGTCTGACCGGCACTGCACACAGTGGCTCATCTGCGTCAGATACAATGAACACGCCGCCCTTATCTCAAAAATCTCCCGATGCCCCGGCCGCCGTAGCCACGAAAACTCACCCTGCGGTATCACAGGCATGATGTTCATTATCTCCGCCCCCTCGGCTGCCACCCTATGCGCTATCAACGGGATTTCCTTGTCGTTTATCCCGGGCATAAAAACCGTGTTTACCTTCACCGCGTAGCCACTCTCAACGGCAGCCCGCAAACCATCGTACTGTTTTTGCAACAGAAGGGCCGCCCCCTCAATCCCCCGCAGCCTCTCTCCTTCGTAATCTACCCACGAGTAAATCCGCGCCGCCGTTGCCGCCGTAATCGCGTTTATCGTTATGGTTATGCTGCTTATCCCAGCCTCTTTTATTGCCTCAATCCTGTCTGCCAAAAGGAGGCCGTTTGTTGAGATACACAGGATAAGCTCCGGGAATCTGGCGCTGATTTCCTTACAGACAGGAAGCGTGGCCTCGTTAAATATAGAATCCCCAGGGCCGGCTATCCCTATAACGCTGAGGTTGGTTGATCTGTCAACAAGGGTCTCCACACGCCCTACCGCCTCTTCCCTGCTCAACAGACGGCTTGTTATGGCCGGCCTTGATTCGTTGGCGCAGTCGAACTTCTTTACGCAGTACCGGCACTGCACGTTACACAAAGGGGCTACGGGCAGGTGCAGACGCCCGAACCTGCCATGCGCCCCCTCTGAAAAACACGGGTGGTTATCTAACAGTATCCTCTTGCTTAGCATAATGACCCCCTAAAGGGCTATGTGGGTGTGGCACTTCCTCGTACAGACCCTCGCGCACGCCTCACAGCCTATGCAGTCGTCAGGATTTGACAGCGACATGACCTTGTTGCCAAGGTCGTCGCCATACTCGTCATCTCCTTCAAACGGTTTATCTATCAGTTCTAACACCCCTCGGCCACAAACCTTGTAACACCTGCCGCACCCCAGACACTTGTTGATGTCTATGGACTGCAAAAACCTCGGTATCCACACCGCCCCGCCTCTTGTCAAGCCAATTGTCTCACCCATAATCATATACCTCGCTCTATAATATAGCCTCTTCGCCCCTTTCTCCGGTTCTGACCCTGACAGAGAGTTCTACCGGCGAAACAAATATCTTGCCGTCTCCATGAGATCCCGTTTGATTTGCGGTTATAACCGCCCTGACGGCGCTTTCCACCATACCATCAGGGATAACTACCGTCAACATCTTCTTTGGAACGTACAATACGGGCTTTGACAGCTTATGCTCAAGGGCATATACCGACGGCGTGGGCACAAGCCTTACTCCGGCCGATAGCCCATCTCTCATCTCGTCGCCAAAGTCTATATTCTTATTTATAACCCCCTTCTGCTTGCCCCTTCCATCCACGCTTTGAATGCTCATAGACGGGTATCCCAGCTCCTCAAGCGCCTTTTTAGTTCCCGCAACCATGTGTCGGCGGATTATTATCGTCAGCTCCTTCATAGCGAGGTCTCCCCCGTTCTTATCGTGTATGACTTCTCCACCGGCGTTACAAATATCTTACCGTCTCCTATAAATCCCGTCTTTCCTTTTTCCTCTATAAGCCTGATAACGGTATCAACATCGGCGTCCTCCACAACAATAAGGAGTAAGGTCTTTGGCAGCTCGTCATATGTTACCGGGCCAATATGAAGGCCCTTTTGTTTGCCACGTCCAAACACCGGCATCTTTGTCAGTGACGGGAAGCCCGCACCCTCCAGCGACAACACTATTTCCTGCTCTTTTTCAGGTCTTATAAACGCCCTTATCATCTTCATTTTAGTTTACCTCCGTTTGTTGTGAACCGCCCATCAGCGCTTTTTTCAGCCACGGCGCGGGCGAGTTGTTTATCGTCTCCTGAAGCCTCTGAATCAGTTCCGTTATTACAGAGCCGTCGTTTACCTTCATCGGCATGACCGATTTCTTTACAAGGCGTGCCGCGGCAGGGCCGCCTATCTGTGTGAAGTAGATTATCTTACAATCACACAGCAGTTGCACCTTTACCTCAACCTTATCAATGTGCAGTTGGCCGTCATAGCGGCTGTCTTGTATCTCCGCGGTGTCCTCTTCAGAGAAAAGCCTGCTTTCGACAAATTCACATCCGTCGTATTTAATCTCATACACGGCAAACTTGCCAGCCCTGCCAAAGTGCTCATCAACGGTCAACCCGCCCGTAGTTGCGAATGCTATTTTCATCTGTGCCCCTCCATTAGGATAGTTCCTATTTCGTTGACTAAATCCGCCGCCCCTCTGTAACCCACGCGCACCTTTGACGTATATCCCAGTTGCTTGTGCACGGGGAAGCCCATCTGCAAAATGGGCATGTCCAACGCCTTTGCTATTGCCTTGCCATGAGAGTTCGTTATCAATAGATCAAAATCGCCTTTTATTGAAAACATGTCCCCGGCGATAGTCCTCTGTGCTATTACGCGGCCTGACCTTTCTGATTTATTGCCACAAATAGCAAGTTTAAGCGGCGCGCCCATTTCATAGAGCAACCTTGACAACTGTATAAGATGGTCTGTCTCCATAGCCGCGCATATTGCCTTGCCGCCGTAATAACAGTGGGCGTCCCTCTGCGCGTCTACCAAAATCACCCTCTGCGTTATATACTTTGTTGGGATTTGGTTGCCGCTTATCAGGCTAAGCGTGTTGACAAACCTGTCAATGTCCTCTAATGATGACAGCCCCTCAAAGACTACATAATCCACCCCGCATAAGGCCTTAATTTTTTTTGCCGGGGTTTCCATAGCCGCGCCAATAACTAAAGTTATCTCAGCGGCTGCGAGTTGACTGCCCTCATCTAACGCCATCCCTCCTGAGGTCAGCGGGGAAAATCCCCTGCGACTCCCATCAAGGGACGATAGGTCAGGCAGGGTTATTGCCTCCAGATTAAACGCCCTGACTATGGACTTAATCTCTGTGAAATCCCCCGGCGTCAGGTGCGGCCCTATGAGCAGATTTACCAGTCCTTTCTTTGACGCACGAGGTCTTGGCGCGTTATTAACTATCATTTCCACGGTTTTTTCAACCGCCAATGCGTAGCCGTCCTCTAAAGAACTCAGATAGTCGGGCGTTGGAACGTGTACAAGGGAAACCCCCTCAAGTCTCATCTGCCCTAAGAGTCCCGCTACATCGTCTCCTTTTACCTCCGTAAGCCCTGTGGTAATGACGGCTATCAGGCGAGGCCTTTGTTTATCGTATATATCGGTTATTGTTTCAGCTAATCGCTGCTCACTGCCAAGCACCACATCTTCTGTGAAGAGTTTGCTGCCTTGCAGGGCAATAGGTTCTTTGAAGTGATTCGTTAACAACACCTTTGTCAAAAAAGTGCAGCCCTGCGCCCCGTGAATAACCACCGCAGTGTTGTCTATCCCCTGAAAGGCAAGAACAGCCCCAACGCCCATCGCGTGCTCAAGGGGGTTAATTACGACGCCTCTTGCCGCAGGCTCATTCGTTACACTAAACGGCGGCGGCGGCCTTTTACCGTAAAAGGCAATAGTGTTGGAGATTGCCCTCGCAAGATTAATAAAACCGCCGTAACCCGCATAGGCAGTGTGTCTTTCCTGATTTACGTCTATGAAGGGAAGGCCCTCTTTTGCCGCAAGATAGAAATTCCTCCCTCCGGCCACAAGGATGTCCCCGTGTTTTTCTCTCATCAGCCGGGCAAGGCTCTTTGGCGATACGTCCTCATATAGCGGGGCGTCCTGCCCTAAGAGCGCCCTCATTTTTACCTCATCCTCGTATGTGCTCTTTTTCGTTCCTACCGCGACAACCTCAATGCCCAAATCCATGAGCGCGGAGATTAACGACCAGCTCTTCACGCCGCCCGTATAGAGCACCGCCCTCTTGCCCGCGAGCGAGGGCAGCGCCTCAAGCGCCGTTGTCACCCTCTTTTCGTGATTCGAGATAACCTCCTCCACTTTCTCCATAAATTGCTGGGAGTTGTCTAATGATGACGCAATGGCCCTTAGTGCCCCTGACATGGCGGACTTGCCATAAAACGAGACCTCCACGTAGGGGATTTTGTATCGCCGTCTCATCTCAACGGCAACATTTATCAAAGCGCGGCTGCATACAACGACGTTTAGGCGTGCCCAGTGGGCATAGGTTATCTCGTCAAAGGAGGCGTTGCCAGTCATCCCCGATAGAACGCGTATCCCGGCCTCCGCAAAGACGGGCGCTACAAACTCCATGTCCCCGGCGATGTTATACTCGCCTATGAGATTTATATCGTATGGGGTGACGCCCGGCGGCTGCCCCGTCCCTATGACGTAATCAAGCAGCACCTCTCCGGCTATCCGGTTGCCCAGATTCTTTGGCCCGACAAAGCCGGGAGAAAGCACAGGGATTACCCTTAGGGATAGCTCCTCTGTCGCCTTTTTGCAGACGCCCTCAATGTCCTCGCCTGTCAGGCCGCTTACGCATGTCGCATATACAAAGACAGCAGCGGGGTTAAACAAATCCCTGCAGGCCTTTATCGCGTTGAAGAGCCTGCCCTCAGAGCCAAACACGATGTCCAGCTCCTTCATGTTCGTACTAAAACCCATGCGATGGAAGTGCCCCTTTGAGGACACAGTCCCCCTACCCTCCCACGTGTTAGACGTACATCCAACAGGGCCATGAACGAGGTGTACCGCGTCAGCAATGGGCTGAAGCACTATCATGGCACCGTCAAAGGCGCAGGACTCACCACCCCTGGATTTGCACACCTTGTGCGTATCATCTGTCTGGCAGCCGTCGGCTGTAAGTTCTTCCACTGTCATGGGTTGGCTCCTATCTTATTACGTCAAAACTTTGCGTGAACATGGCCTTTCTGTCCATCTCATCCAGTAAGGTGTTCACAATCCAGTTTGTGAGGTTAATCACCCCCTGGTAGCCTATTATCGGATACCGGTGGAGGTGGTGTCTGTCAAACAGGGGAAACCCTATGCGAAGAAGCGGGGTCTTGGTATCTCTCCACAGGAACTTCGCATACGAGTTGCCGATAAGTAAATCCACAGGCTCGGCAAAGAGCAGTGACCTCAGATGCCACATGTCCTTTCCAATGTGAACCGTGGCGTCCTGCCCAAAAGGACTTCCGCGCAGCAGCGCCTCCGCGTCTTTGGCAAAACTGGCGTCCCCATTCGTGCACAGGATA
>JADFXF010000035.1:19770-20305 GCA_015233685.1 Nitrospirota bacterium
TGGCCGTCCTCCCATCTCAAGGACAAAAGCCATCAGCCCCATGAGCAGGTCAGGGTCGCCAACAAGGGCAAACCTCTTGCCGTGGACGTAAGGATGGGAGTCTATCATGGCGTCAACCGCCCTTCCACGCTCAGCCTCAATCTCAGAGGAAACAGGCCTACCACTGACTGCCGACACCATATCCATAAACTCGTCGGTGTTTTGTATCCCTATTGGCACAGGGGCAACCTGAAAATCCCTTCCCCATACGGTCTTAATAAATTCCCCTGTCTTAACGGTCGCGTACTTCTGCAGGGCAATAGTTGAGCGCGCATTGACGGCGTCTTTAAGCGCCCGTATAGGCGTACCACCGGGGAAAAGCCGGTAGCACCCTGTATTGGGGGAGTCCAGGGTGTCGCTTATGTCAGCAAGCACTGTGGCCTTAACGCCCATTGAACTCATCAGGCGTTTTAACTCCACATAGTTGCCGGTGTATGTATCAAAACCGGGGATTAAATTTATCAAATCCGCGGGGGTGTCCTTCACCTGCCCCTTC
>JADFXF010000036.1 GCA_015233685.1 Nitrospirota bacterium
GGAATCGTATTTGGCTTGAGGATGTGCTGAGACAGATTCCGGACAAGCCGGAATGACAGACTAAGATATTTCATAAATACACTAATCATTGATTATTAATGCACATATGATTTAAAAATAGAATTAGGATGTGCTGAGACAGATTCCGGACAAGCCGGAATGACAAACTAAGATACTTCATAAATACGCTAATCACTGATTATTAATGCACATATGATTTAAAAATAGAATTACCCCCCTTCGTCTTTAATCCTTTTACTTTAAATCCCTGAAAATAATCGCACATATACTTACAAATAAAGTACTTACTATAACTGGAAAAAACTGCACATATATCCCGTAACGTATAAAAAGCCAATCTATCATTAATTTCACAATTACCAAGGTTACTAAGGCCGTTGGTATAGAGATTTTCTTCTTTGCGTAATAAAATAATATAAACACAACTATCGTTAAAATAAATACGCATAACCACTGGTAATCGTGTCCCATCGGTGAGATGAACCGCTTATTTATTATCGTATGAATGATATTTGCTTGAATTACTATGCCCGGGGTGTTTTTGGATATCGGGGTTTGATGTCTATCACTCATCGAATCCCCAACAGTCCCTATCAGCACAATTTTATCTTTAAAAACCTCTGGATTCATTTGCGGTACTTTTTCAAAAGGCACTATATTAAACGCCTCAGGGCCGCCAATATAATTTATATACATATACCTGTCTAAATATTTATCTGTGAAGGTTGGAATTGATACACCGCCGATGGTTGCATTGTCTTCATATCCGAAGGAATATAGGTCAAAATCGGCGTTATAATATTTAGTCAGGGCGACTATTGGAAGAGGATAATACATCCCTCCGTCTTTATCGAATTGCGGGGTTAATAAAAGTTTAGTAATGCCTCCATAAGACGATTTCTTTACAACACCATATACACTCCCAAGTGCGATTAATTCGTTTCCATTAAAATAGCCATTTGAAGTTATATTGTCATTATTTAAGAGGAATTTATTGGTTTCATTTACATAACTAGCCAAGACTCTATTACCGTTAGCATCGTTTAGCATATTTATAAAGCGCAAGTCATCATTAATATCTCTGACGCCGTCATAAATTATATCAACAACTATTACTTTTGGGCCTCCTTTAAGAACTTTCGTTAGCACTTCAGCGTATACGGAACGTTTATACCGCAGTCTCCCAAATCTCTCCATCGTATTGTTGTCGAGGCCAACGATGATAATGTTGTTTACATTGTCACCTTTTATGGGAAATTGCCTGCTGTAAAAAAAATCATCAACAACAGGGAGCTTATGAGCGGCGAAAACCCCTATGTCGGCTCCCACATAAACCGACAATATTATAAACATCAGTAATCGTAAATATATCTTTAACGTATTCATTTACCATCAATGAGGCGCACATAGTGATACAAAAAACGGCACTAATATAATAAAACATATAAATACAATCCAAAAGATAATATCTTTTATGAAAATACTCATCTTTTGTTTACTCATATAGGTATACCCTCCGTATAAATCAATATGCAGCCGCACTATTATTATAACATATTTAACACTTATTTATAAATCATCATCTTGAAATAAATTATTATCAAGAAGTGATTTCCTTTTCTTAAACCTCCTTTTGAAATCGGAACAACTATATCTATTTATAGAAACAAATGGCTGTTGAGGGACATCTATAAATAAGTCATCAAGAAGCCCTAAGTGCCCGTCTGTGTCCTTCCAACAGATATCTGCCATACCAGCATTCACACAGTTGACATTACAGTAAACCTGATCCCAGTCTGAATCAGGCTCTTCTCCAAAAAGCTCGTTGCAAGTTCTCTCTGACGCCATAAGCGAACATAACTGTTTTAAAGTACCCATTTAGTTATCCTCCTTCCGTTTATTATATAATCTACACCCGGCGCCCTATCGCCGCCACCTCCGGCTCGAACGACTCTATCTCCAGCGCGGCGCCCCCGGTGTTTTCTATGGCGAATTGCCAGTATCTGCCCCTCATCCCCTTGCCCAGTTTTATTCGCCTTGGGGCGGTGCGGTCAGACATTGACGGGTCTGTAACCTCTGACAGGTAGACGTTTTCAGCGCCGTCGTCAGTCATTGCCTTAAATACAAACGGCGACGGGGTTCTCACTACCGTGTAAACCTCCGGTACGCGTTTAATTGATGATTCGTCCCTGCCCCTTGCATTTTTCAGTTCTGTCTTCGATGTCTTTATTGAGCAGCTTATCGGCACGCCGTCGTCTGTGTCCCCCTCAAGTATATATATCCCGCCGTCTCCACCGGCGAAGTAGTCCTCACCCCATTGGCAAAAACCGTTGAAATCATACGCCGTGTACTCAGTAAGCGTCCCCGTGTTTATGTTTAATACTATGACGCGGCTGTCGTTACCCCGCACGATGCCCATCATGGTCCCAACGCCAATGGACTCAAGGGCAAACAGAGGAATCGCAACCGCCCCATTCCCCTTATACTGCCCATGTCCCGACATAGACACAACAACAGCCGGAGTTGCCGCCGCCATCGCCGAAACTCCCCCGGCGTAAGCATTGACAAACGGCAAAGACGGCATCTTCAGGGCGGACACCCGCACATCGCACTGACATCCGCCCCCCGTGAGCATCCCGGCAGAGAGCTTAAGAACCGGAGAGTTCGCGCTGACGTTGATTATCGGAGGGTTATAGGCCAACGTGTCTATCCTGAAACGCGGAATTCTCAGCACCCGCGTGCCGGCTATCCTGCCGGTCAAATATTCAGTATCGGTTTTAAAACATGGCAGAGCAAGCGCACTCGTTGCCGCCATCTGCGACTTTGCCGTAAATATAGGAAGCACGGCCTTTCCATAACCCCCGGTGCCAGTTGTCACGCCGCCATTTATTCGCAGCGATAACACGGAAAGACGCCCAAACGAGGTAATGCTGCCGCTGGCACTGCCATCTATCGTCACTACGGGCACATCGAATGTGACATCGGCCTGTGCCGCAAATTCCCCGTCTAATGTAAATACCGGAAGTTGATTATTACAGAAATTCCCCGTCTGAGAACATGCCCCGGCATCCATAAGATGCGGCAGCGTCATTGTCGCGCCGACAGTGCCGACTGAGACAATTGAGGCACTTATAGTTGTAACCGGCAGGGTTATGGCCGCAGAGGCCGTAACTGACGGAGTGATCTCATCAAAGTAATCCACCGCCGTTGCCCCATAGGCGTATATCCCAACCTGCACTGAACTGGCAAAATCATTACGTGTGAATTGCTCGTGTTGCGACCATGAACTGCCGTCCGTGCTTAAATACGTAGTGAAAATGGCACCGCTTCTGGCTATCCTGAAATACTTGAAAAGGGTGTTTGCGCCATACTGGGTAGTGCTGCTGTTTGTCGTATTTTTTGAGTACGCCATATCGCCGGGGATATTACTCAATCCAAGCCAATCCTCTCCCGAACTGGCGTCAGGGTCTCTGACTATAAAGCCAAAGGGATAATTTGTGGCGTTAGTGCCAATATTTACGTCGAAGTCGCCTGACAGATTCTTATACACAAAGGGAACGGTAAATGTCGCGCCAGTCGGATATGATACGCCCGTAGGGTATATGCTCAAATATCCAGGATTGGTAATATTAACGTCCGCGCCGGTGGCATGGGCGGAGTTTAGTAAATTCCAGCCGTAGGACTTCGCCCCATCCCCCCCGGTATATAAGTCCTGCTGTGTCGTTGCGCCGAATTGGTCTGACATTTTCTCTCTCCTTTGCTAAGTAATAAGGGGGGCTTACACCCCCCCGGTACGACAAGACGGGGGATTATCCCCTAATCTGCGGCTTATTACTGTGACGGCATTGTTATTGTGAATGTGGAGATTGTCTGCACGGCGCCGCTGGTTATTGATGTTGAGGACATGTTAAGCTGTGAGCCGCTTGTGGCCACTGCCCCGTCTATTCTTTCCTCAGTGGTGGAGGACGCGCCGTCGTCTCCTGTGGCCATCAGCCTGAACCATCCCGCCGTTGCCGTTGCAACCGCCGTGCCGCTCCATGTCTCAGCCGTTGCCTTTGACAGCACACCGGAAGCCGCGTCGTCAAAGCTCAGGCCCGCCGAGGTACCGTCTGAGTATATCGTGCAAAGCAGCGTGCCCGATGGAACGCTATCAGGAAGCGCAGGCTGCGCACCGGAGTATATCTGTATAAACCCCTTATAAAATATCTCCTGCAAACTGCAGGCCGCATCCACAAGTCTTATCTCGTCAAACCAGCACTGGTCTGAGGCAACCGTAGTATTCGTCTGAAAAGTCAGATAGAGGGCAGTTTGAGAAGCGCCTGTCCTGAACGTGTACTCCTTCTTTACCCACGACCCGGCCGTGTCATTGTGAATTACGGAGATGACTTCGCTGCCGCCTGACGTTGCCCCTGCTGAAACCATGCCGGCCACACCGCTTGATGTGGGCTTCTGATAGTAGTATGAGAGCTTGTAGAGCCGATTCGATCGCACGGTGATGGCCGTGGCATTGGAGAACTTTGCCGACGCCGCTCCCGCGTTCAGGCACTCCGCATAGCCCGCCGCCGAGGTCGCCCCAGTTGCGGCTACCCGCTGTGTCGTGCCGGTAAGCTGCGTCCAACCACTGAAATCTGTGCCGAAGTCCCCGTTTGTTACGAGATTCGTATTGATTCCCAGCAGCTTGTTTCTTAATCCTGTCGAAAGTGTTAGTGCCATGTTGTGTCCTCCTTTGGGGTGGTTAACCCTGTGTGTTTTTTATGACGGGCCATAGACCCTGTCTTTGAGAAACGCCGTGTATGGCTGTTTTTTTTAATGAGGCGCTTACGAGGCGCTTATTGAGATGGGCGGCAGAGTTGGCGCTCCACCCGCATAAACGGTTTCCACATAGTGGTTAACCCTCGGACCTCCGTCGTCTATAACCCCCTTCATCACGCTTATATAGAGGTTCATCCCGTGGCGCCGCTGGACAATGCCCGCCCCTGTGAGGCCGCTCTCGTATGAATATATGCCCTCGGCGGCGTAGTTTATCTCTGAGCCACCCTCTAAGGAAACACTACACTTACCGCGGCGTGATTCCCAAAGCAGCGTACGTTTTAGTGAATTGGTGCCGATGTTGCTGTGACGTGTTTCGCCTGTTGCCTGCGTGGCAATGACCGCGCCGCAGTCTGAGATGCGATGGAGTGTGAATTTGTCCGGCGTTGTCCCCCGTAACATGAAGAGATTGTCCTGGGTACCCACGAATATGCCGTCTTCCGCGGCGGCAAGCAGGGTTATCATGCCGTTAAAGGGTATCCAGTTCGCCGCCATATTATAAAGTTCAAAGGCAAAAGGCTCCGAGTAGTAGAGGACATCGTAGGCGGCCGTGTAGATGCGCCCCCTGTAGTAGGTTATGAGATGTCCGGCAGGGGGAGGTTTTAGCCCTTCTGTCACAGCGGTAAGCATAGGCGCGGGTTCGTCTTTCAGGGAAACGGCGGCGCTTTGGTTTGGAAGCCTCATGGCCAGATATAGCGTCTCGCCATTGACTGTCGTCATGTACAGGTTTATGCCCACAACATCGGGGTCGTCTGAGGCGATGACAGTAACGGTTATTCCACCTGCGTCTGTTTCTCCGGTGGATGAAAGGACAGAGGTGCCGCTTTCCTGCCCTCCGCTTGGGGAATATGCCCCGCCGCGGCGCACATATGTCAGTGCTATGGCGTATCTCCCAGTGCGAAGATTGCCATCCGCGGGAGATAATTGTGGTGCCGGTGGGGGCGTCATACCCCATGTCCTTGTCGTATGGTCCTGTACACGGGTATCAATAGCGCCCGTTACGATGCCGTCTGAGTAATATACCGTGTCGTTGAGTGAAAGGTATGCCATGCGCTGGCCGCTTGTGAGGCCCTGCCTCAGACAACGACCAGCGTATGGGCCGCCTGTGGTTTCAGGGGCTAACAGCTCCATGAGCTGCCCACCCTGGCAAAAAAGGCACACGCGCCCGTCGCTCCACAGCGAATGCACCGCGCCCTCATAGACCTTCTTATACCCGGGTCTTCGCCTGATCAAACCTGAGTCGTCTATGTCAACGTTGAGTGCTGAACTCAGATACGAAAACCCTATGCGCTCTGGCGGCAGCACATTTGCAAGCCCCTTGAATTCCCTGTAAACGTTTCCCACTATATCACCCCCATAATGTCATTGAGAGAGTAGGAGGCGTGGCCGTTGACCAGAGATTCGCGTCTGATCTCATCCAGTCCTTTTTGCCAAAGCTCTCTGTAAGTCTTAGCGGCCTCAGAGTTTAGCGTGTCTGAGCCGGACTTCTCATAAGCCAGGGCCAGAATGCCGTTTATCAGGGTGCGGTTGAAGCGGCGTGGGATCTCCGGTTCGGCGTTTGGAAACGCGGCAGACATTTCAGTAAGCGGGAGGCGATAGACGCTAAGGGCAACGGTGTCATTTCTTTCGGGTGTGGGATGGAGCGTGATAAAGCCGCTTTGGACATCGAGCATATAATACGCCGGCGTACCTTCAAACCTTTGCCACAGGCCATACCACCGCGAGAGTGACTCCTGTGTGGCCTTATAAAGCGGAGTTTCGGTACTTTGAAGCACGGCGCGTTTGATGGCTAAAATGCGGCTGTCAAGGGCATAGCTTTCCGTCCCCTTGCTCAAAGTTACCCTGCATATCTGTGGAGTTATCGAATCGGTTATGCAGAGCGTCTCAGCGCACAGGACAGAGAGCCTGTCGTTTAAGCAGACAACCAGCTCCGCGTCCGGCCAAAGGTATGGCGTGGCAGTGTCATCAAGCATTGCTCTTGTTGTTGCAAGTATTTCTGTTAATGTCATCGGCGTCTCTCCATTGTGATGGGCCTTATGTGGCTGGGCGTCCGGCATAACGGTGGCCGCCCAGCCCGCTGGTTTTTAGTGAAGGTCCTGACAGACCACCAGGATATCCGCTACGGTATGTGAGAGGTTGTTTGCCGGGACGAATAGTATGTCAGAGTCAGACGTGTAGATGCAGCCGTTTGCGTAGGTGTCGCCTATGGTGCTTTGGGTTATGCTGCCCGGCGTACCGTTCAGATTCGCTGTGGCAATCAGGCCATTGGCATGAGTGGCGTCGCCTACGGTGCATGTCGCGGTTGACCCCTCAGGGGCTATCAGCTTTACATACACCTGTTTGACATGGGTGTTTGCCTTTACCTTTACGGCGTGAACTACGTCGGACGCTGAGACATTGAGCGCGGTGAAATCGAGCCTGTTTTTGATGCGATACAGCTTGTTCAGGCCATCAAATGGAATGGCGGACTGCCCGCCGGTTAAATCTACTGTTGCCATACGTAAGACCTCCTTAATTTACAGGGGTTTATGGGGGCCGAAGGCCCCCATATTAGTCGGGACATGGATTATCTTGAGACGTAAAGTACGCCCATTGCGTCTGGTTTTATCACCTTGTAGCCATAGACCATCAGCCCTCTTACCAAATCTCCGAATGTGCTTTCGGCGCGCAGGGTCTCGGTCTTTAATATCTGAGAGGCAAATGTCAGGGCTGAGATATGTCCAAACATCACGTTGTAGCCCAGTCCGCCGCTCTCGGCAGCCGATGAGACATAGTTGCTGCTGTAGACGGTAAAACGGTCTATCATGCCGATCATGCCGTTTCTTATTGATGACTCATCGTCTCCGGTTCTGGCAACGTTGCTGAGGTCGGACTTCTTTATCATTGCCGAAAGCCACGCGGGAATGACGAGCCACCTGTCGGTCTCAGGCACGTTGCGTTCGTCGAGAATCGTGGCGCAGTCAATAATGTAATCAAGGACATTGCTCTTTGTTATCTGCACAGGGGAGCCGCTCCTGCCCAGATTGATGTTCATGGAGATTGCCCCTGCCGTAGTTCCCGCGTTTAACGGGTCAACGCTTGCCGGTATGGACGAAAGTATATCCGAATCTACGACCAGTTTTAACTGAATCGAGGCGTCGTTACTCCATAAATCGAGCAGGTCTAAGTCCGACTGCCACTTATCAACATCGTCACAGGAAAAGGCAAAGTACTTTCCCTTGTCTATGACGAGGTCAAGGGCCGGGCCTGTCTCCGGTCTCTCGTATTCGAGTTTTTGCCCTTTCACGTAATCCCTTATGGTGATATCCGGTACTGCGCGGATATAGATAAGGTCGCCCTGTTCCATTATCTCGCCCTCATAGTCAATGTTTGCTATGAAGGGTATGACGGATGTCCTGTAGAACTTCTTGATGAGCTTGCCTGACCACAGTGCGCGGTCAAACTTCATTGCCCCGGTACTGCTGTAATCGGGGTATCCGGATGTTTTGGGAAATGCCATAGTTTATCCTCCTGCCGGGGGGATTTGATCCCCCACATTGAATTGTTGATTTCGGCGTCAAAAACGCCGTTTACAAATGTGCGCCCTGATTGTTGATTAAGCGGTTACTCTGCCTTCTTTGACCGCGCGGAATATGCGGGACTCAAGCGCGTCCGCCTCTTTTTCCCTGCCTTTGTAGCGGCCTCTGACGACATCCTTGTAAAAATTATGAATTTCAGAAGCGGTAAACGCGTCGTCGCTGCCGACGGGTTTGGCCGAATTGCTGACCGCGCGTGGAGGGACGGCGTACCTGTCTATTTTTTGCGCCTCAGGTGGCGCGGCTGCCACAGACACTTTCTCGTCAGGTCTCAGTTTAACAACGGGAGTCATTGTATTGCCCTGAGTTTCGACTGTCGGGTTTATATCCGTCGGCGCTTCAGGGGGTGCCGGAGCCTCAATCGCCTCACCGACAATGACTTCGGGTGTATTGGCGTTGTCATCGTCGGTATCGTCGCCGTCCTCGCTTGTTAGTTCGGTCACGGCGATAGTCAGCATCTTTCTTACCGCGTTGTATATATTGGGGTTTTCCACGCGTAAGGCGGAGATATCCCCATCCTCATCCATGGCCTGATAAATATTGCTGAGATACTCTGAAGGCGTATCCGTATCGTTTGCGTCTACGGCTGCGCCTCCTTCCTGTTGCCCTGCCAGGACATCACCATCCTGGTCTGCCGGGACGGTTTGGGTTGGCAGATTTGAATTAACGTCGGGTAAGTCTGTCTCAGGTGTTTCCAGCTTTACGATTGTCTCCATAGTTATCCTCCTGTGGTTTATTCGCCGTCGTGAAGTACGACGACTTTAGTGAGATTCGTAAGAATCGCCTTTATGTCTTCCCTGTTGTTGACCGTGCTTATCTGATGTTCGATTTTGCCGGTTATTACACGATACAAGAGATAACTGACCTCTTTATTGCCACGTGATTTTCCTCCACCCGATAACGCCCGACACATAAGCGCATACCACTTCATAGTCCGTACTGTTGTCTGAGGCCGCCACAAACCAATGCGTACCCCTATGAGCGTTATCACACGTCGGCTGTGTTTGTGTGCCGGGCGCAAGCTGAAGGCCGCCATTTATTACGCCTACCCTTGCAGTTGTATTATCTGACGGTATACTCTCTGGCATAACAAATACGCTATTATAGTTATTCAATGCCGCACTAAATGCTTGCATTGTAGATTCTTGTTCAGCCTCAAACTCTTGCATTGCTTTTATTATCATCCACGGACTCGGCGCATCTACTGACAAGGTTTTATTGTCATCCATTACATGTACCAATTGAGGCTCCGTCTGCTGTATTTCCTGCGCAACCAACCCTATCGCTTGCTCTCCAGTGCTCTTGATATTGTATTGGCGAACCCGCATATTGTTGAGTATAGATAATTGAGACGGCGCGTCGGTTATATTATCCTTCAGCGATATATCAGACGTACAGGACACAGTTTCACTACTTGCCCCTGGAGTATGATTACAAACACCGGACGTCCCATTTAATGATAACAGCGCCCCGCTACTACCATTCCCCAGTGTAAGCATATAACCAGGAGCACTATTCTGAAATCCTGTATACCCGGTGGGTAACATAGCCATATAACTACTGTTTGCAAAAAGAACCAGAGGGTAATTCTGACCTTGCCCGACAAAAGCATTATAAGGTAATGTAACAATACCGATGGCAGTGCCTGCTGAATTATCAACACCGTAAAGCAATCGTCCACCTGTATTCATATAATAACCATAAGCCCCGGCAGTTGTTGTACCAGTTATTCGTGGAGACGCAAATAGTGTTGCAGCAGTCCCAACATTTTGAATTGCCCCATTAATCGTCGGGGCTGTGTCTAATACTACATTGCCGCTACCCGTAGAACCTGTCCATGTTGGGGCAGTGGCAACAGAAGCCGCACCTGTTGACGTTAAAAACTCTGGCGTTGTTGAGGTATTGCCTGCCAGGCGGACTAACGCCGTGCCATTGTCATACATCATATCGCCAAGTGTAGTAGTAGTTCTTTTAACTGCGGCAGTTACGTTGTCGGCATAAAGTTGAAGGAAATTGTTCGTCCCGTTGTACCACTTGCCGCTTGTGCCCGAACCGATAGCCGCTACCGCCCTTGCCGCGGTGAAGTATTGATTGGTCGTCCCCTCTGTCAAATTGTCCGCGGTCATGCCCGCAAAACCCGTATTAAAGCGTGATTGCGTCCAGAAGAGTTTACTTCCCTCCGTTATGTTATCTGTATAGAGCGTGAAGTAATTGCCTGTTCCATCAAGCCAGTGGTTAGTTGTCGAACCGGTAAGGGAAATCGCACCTGTACTGTTGTTGTAGCCGATCAATCCAGTGCTGGATAAAGCCGCCCGTGCTCGTGCGTTGCTATAAAACAGGTTAGTTGTCCCTTCGGTTACGTTATCCGAATAAACTGTAAACCAGTTCTTTGTCCCATTGCGCCATTGGCCGCTTGTGCCTGTGGCAATTGATGGCTCTTTGGCGTTGAACGCGGTTTGCAAATCGGTTTGGGATGATAATGTCCCGCCTATGTTTCCCCATGTTGGCGCGCCGCCTGTGCTTGCGGCGATAGTTACAGAGCCGTTGTCATTGGTAATAGTTACGTTAGAACCGGCAGAGAGGGTATTTAATTTAAAAGTCCCGTTGTCGTTGCCGATTAACATCTGGCCCTTAGCCGGGGTAGCCGCCAATCCGGTGCCGCCAGATGTTACGGGCACTGTGCCAAGAGAGAACGCGCCGGTTGAGGAGTTGTATGAAAGAGGAACTGATGTGGATAGCGCAGCTCTGGCTCTTGAATCCAGATAATACTTATTAAACGTCCCTTCGGTTAAGTTGTCGGTTGTGAGGTTGCTGATGCTGCCGGTGCTATTCATACCGCTGACTGAATTGTACGTCGCCCAGTCGGCATACCCCTGTACGCTCTGCATTATCAGAAATGCTGTAATCAGTGAAACCGCTATACCAGTTATCTTTTTCATTATCTCACCCCCGTGCATCTAACCGTCACATAAGGATTCGTCCCGCCTGTAAGCGTAGTCAGACTGGCACGTATCCTCTGAACAGGTGTGTCAACAATTCTAAATGACGCAAAACCGGCGGCAAGCTCGGCGGAATTAAGGTTGTATAATGCGATCGCCAATGGACTATACCGATTCAGCCTCGTCGGGCTGCAATGTGAAGGGTCACATTGATTCCCACTGATGGCCACACTTACGGCGGTTACCGTGTTATCGGAGACATCTATATCGCATGACCATGTCTTGAACTCATTAATCTTTAACATAGACAGATCAACCGGCGCTCCATCGCCCGTCTTGTTGTCATTGTATAAGACAAACATGTCCGCGTTTGCAAGCGGTAAAAACATCATCATCGAAACGGCTGTTAAAAGTGTTACTATTATCTTTTTCAAAGTTCTATCCTCCTTGTTGGATATCAGTTATACGTGCGGGGCGCGCGGCCCCGTTTTAGTGTCCCCACTTTTTCAGGTATTCTAAAAACAGATTAGCTAACAGGGTAATCAACACCGAACCAATCAGCATGTAGAGTTTTGAAAACATGCCGTTTATGGATTCCTTGAATTGCTTTATCTCTCTTTGGAAATCCTTGAGTTCCTTCCAGAAATCCTTCAGGTCGCCGTTGAGTTCGTCGAGGGAGTTGTCAAAATGCACGTGTCTTTCGTCCTGGCGTTTCTGACACTCCCGACATGCCTCCATAGATACGTGTGTATCAGTCATATAACCTCCCTTTGGCCGCCGCATTAAGCGTAAAGCCAGGCCACCTCTTTCGATTTATCCCTATCAATATCCAGATGGACTAAATTTATGCCAATGCCCATCCTGTCAACGCCGACGGCGATGGCGGCCTTAGACACCAGATACCTTTCATGGCTGCTGGCTATGGCGATATCAGCGGCAAGCCCCGTTAAATGTGCCGAATCTGACTCCCCTCCCACCGCCTCGTTGTGTTTGGCGCATCGGCTGCCGGAGGTTATCCTAAGCGCGATGCCCGCTGTCTCCCGAACCTTGTCAAGGATTGCGACAAGTTCTGGCGAGATGTTGTTAAGGCCGCAGCCACAGCGGCATCTGAAATCCTCCGGTTTAAAGTATTTCGAGGTTCCATTCTGTGACGCCGGGGGTGTCTGCCCTGTGGCGCTTGTGGTCTTTTCTTTCATAGTTTTCTCCTCCTGTATAGTTTTGTTAGCAAAATGCCGTGCATTTCAACGCGTCATCATCCGCGCCCTGCGAATGGTTTTCTACCCTCAGGGTCTCCAATGCCCTCGCCGCTGTCTCTGGAGTCAGGAGCTTTGTGAGCTGCCCGAGGCACTGGGCCTTGCCCTGTCCCATTCTCAGGAGCGTGTCCTTCTGCTGATTGTCGTTTCTGAATGATTGCAGTGCGTGCTGCCTGTGCAGCCATCGCCGTATGGCGTCCCACTCCGGGTGGCGGCTAAGTGTGACGACGGCCATTAAGAATTCCTCTGTTGGTATTAACATGCCACTGCCTCCTGTGGTGATTTCCTCACCTTCCTCACCTTATTCATCGGGGTCATCGTCGTTTGCCGAGGTGTCTGAGTGTTCCACGAAGTTATCGCCGCCTCTGATTCGACGCAGGCGCTCCTCGTAGGTTTCCATCTGGATTGGTTCCTCTGAGCTGGCCGACTTTCTCTTTTCATAAAGATACTGGGCAAGTTCCATGTAAATCTTCGCACGGGTATCTGCCTTCACATCGGGGTCGCGCGCAAGCTCGGCCATTCCAAGCAACGGGTCAACGGCCATCCCCTCGAGGACGCGCCGCGCGTCAACAGTCCTGCAATATGGAGCCGCTGTGTTCATATCATCGTCACCATCAAGCACCGTAGAATCCTTTTCCATAACCCTCCTTTGAGTAGTCTTTAATCTCATGCCCTTATATATATGTCTAAAATTCGCATAAAAGCCCCGTAGAGCCAGCGCTGACGCCACTTTCCTATTCGCATGGGTTTCTTTAAGCACGATTTATGGCAAAAAACGCTACGATATTGTACTAATGCTACGTAATTGTAGGGGTGAAATGAACGCAGGAGGCCGTAAGTCGCTGATAATGCTATGTATAATATTTATTGCAGAATAATACCACTTTAATGCTCATATTAGCATTATGTATTGTATTCCATATATTATATTAAGATTGCATCGGAAATAAATAGCCTTAAGCCGGAGTACCGAAGCCGCCAACGAGCGGCAGATCAAACTCAACAGATAAAACATGTGCGTGATTACGGGGTGAAGGGGGATTATCCCCCTTCGTCTTTAGTCCTTGAGGCGGCCGGGCTACTGCGTATTCAGCATTTCCTTGGCGTAGGTCAGGTAGTCGTCGTTTTTTTCCAGCTTGTTATACCACCTTGCGAAGAAGCGTGCGGACTTTTTCCATTGTCCTGTGTGGTACATTAAGTCTGGAATGGGCATAAAGTTTGGATATTTAAAGACCATCATCATAGCGTCGCGTGCGAATGAAACCTTATGGCCCTTGTCTCCGGCGGCAAGGCAGGCGTCCACGATGAAGTATTCCACGTTTTCGTCAAAGCCGCCTATTGCCTCAAAGACGGGGCGTGTCATTGCACAAAACGCGCTGCTCACATACTTAGGCACCTTATCTTGCGAGGTGATATTATACGGGGTAGTATTAAAATCAATTCCAACGCCCATGTTGTAGGGGGTCAAATCTGGATTTCTCAGCTCAATGCCGGCAATGCCGCCGCTTATCGCCTCCATCAGGCCGTCGTCCTTGTAGTAGTAGATACCGGGGAGCATAAACAGCACATGCTCACCGGTTGAGACCTCTGCGCCGCGATTGTACAGGACGGCGATGTCGTTGCTCTTACAGTCAACGATTTCCACACCGCTTGTGGCGGCGAGGATAATCTCTTTTACGCTGTCGTCGTTTGCAACGATGATTATTTCAATGTCCTCGTGGTGGCAGTTCAATGAAATTGAATTTAACGTAGTCATCATCGCCAGTGAGTCTTTACCTGATGGGATTACGATGCTTATCCTGTTTGGTATTGCGGCGTTTTTTAATTCTATTTTGACTGAGGCGTCACGACCTCTGATGCCGACGTCTTTCGTTTCAAATATAAACGACATGACGTCAAGCGCACGTTCGATTGACTTACCGTCGAGACGATAGAAGACCCTATCAACGAATTTATCAGCCGTCTCTTTGATTGCAGCGGGGATGCCCTTTTCGATTGTCTGAAACAGGGCGTCCCAGTTACCGGCGGGGGAGACGGACTGCGCCACGCCGATGTCTTTATAGTACTCCTCGCCGTTTATGATGTTAAACAGATCAAAGAGCGGTTTTCTGAATGCCAGGGCCTCAACGCCGAGGGTTGTCTTGCCCATGACGACGCAGTAGTCTGAGATGGCAAGAATCTTATACGGGTCATAGGAAAACACGACGACTGCGCCGGGCAGCAGCTCTTCGATTATCTTTTTGATATCCAGAAATGCGGGATAGGTTACCTGCGGGTGCCACTTAAAGACGCATATCAAGTCGGGGCGTTTAAGGTCTTTAAGCATCTCGACCCACACAGAGCGTTCAGTGACAGCGCCCCAGTGGGTGTTGGGCATAAACGCAATCACTTTTTTGTCAACTGGAATGGACAGTTCTTTCTTAATACTTTTTATCATAGAGGGGAGCGTGAATTTTTTGATAGCGTCGTCAATATGTGTATTTCCAATTACGAGAAGTTTATGAAATGAGCACTTATGCTCAAGCAGGGTGTCTCTGGTCTGGGCGCCCCAGATGAGATTAGCCATAGAGTATTCGGCGTGGGTGGAGAAATTGAGCATTGGGTTATAGTAATCCCCTTCCTGGAGGGTGATGTAGGCAATATCATACTTCTTGGCTAAATGACCGATTTGCTTACCCCACGGGTTCATTTCGTGGAGGGTTAGAAACATATCGGGCTTTTCCTGATTGATGAGCGCGTCAAGGCAAAAATAATCTTCGACGTTTCTGATCAGAGACCTATGCTGCTGAAACAGTGACCAATGCCTGAAGCCATGCCACGAGAAGTTGACCTCATTCCACTGCTCAAGGAGTTCCTTAGTGGCGGCCTTAATCTTCGCGTTAGTCTCCGCGTTAGCGTATTCGATAAGGAATTTACACTTAAACCCGTTTCGAATGACATCGCCCTCGTAGGGGTAATCAACGAGCGTAGTAAAAAAAAGTATCTCCGCCCCTTGCTTACGCGCCTCACCGGCGATAGGAAACAGAAACCTGCCATGATGGGGCAGGGCATTGAATACAGCGATCTTTTTACCTTTAAGTTTCATAGTTCTCCATAATGGGCCGCATGGCCTGAAATCGTCACACTAAGCATCTCCGCAGGGCGACACAGCTATTATACCCGATTATTCTGAAAGTACACAATCTATACTGACGATTTCTTTGCCTTCACAGAGGGATACCGGCTTGAGGATGACAGAGATGCCCGTCACTATTTCCCTCTATAGTCTCAGGACATCGCACCTATGTAAGCCTATCGTTATTTGGTATCTGATAACCTTGACATAACTAAAATATTTCTTGACATTTTATGATGCCAGATGATACCATCGCCTATGGTTGGTGTTTTGAATATACTATTGGGGGCATTTGTAAGATGACATTTCCTTCCATAAAGCGCGTACGAGGCTATTTTAAGGAAGGTCTCATGGTCATGCTTACATATTTTTGTAATAATGGCAGCAAATGGCCGGTGGTAGAAACTGACGCATACGAAGCCACAAAGCAATCTCGTGTTATGGACAACTTCAATATGGAGTTTTATTAACAGGCTATGCGTATAATAGGGTAAATATAATGATTATTAATAAGAAGTCATATCTTAGGAAGATACTGTATATATTAACAGCCATTCTGCTATATGCCGCCACTATATCATTCGGGAATGACAATAATAATGAATGTTGTAAAACATATGCCAAACGCTGCCAAATACCTGTAGATAACCTGACACAATTATTACATGAAGGAAAGATTATTAATAATTCCGAAATAGATGCAGAAGGAATTATCGCATTTATCATCGAGTCGATTGAAACAAATAAAGAACACTACGATAAGAGACCAATAATATATGATATTGAAGAACAAGATGATAACAATACGAAAAGACGAAGAATGATTACATTGAAGCGTCATGACAATATTACTAATAATAATGTTCTTGCTATCAGGATAGATAATTCAACCATTAAGGGCCCGCTTATATTTAATAATATGATTAAATCAAATAGTGGAAACATTGGTTGCAGTAATGAAATTAAAAGCGAGCCTAACCGCGACTGCAATAATAATGTGGCTAAAAACGAGGTGATTAACCAAATTGTCCTATCAAAGAACGATCCCGATGATGATTACACCAAAATAAAACAATTCTGCGGAGTTGACTTAGACAGGGTCAAGGTAAAGGAATGGATAGGAAATATAAAGCAAGGTGGCGGTCCAGATGACATTACAGATAGAATATATATCGTAAACGCTCAAATATCTATAACTAACTCAGAGGTTGTTGCGGATCAAAGGACAGAGGATTCCATTCTTGCCCTCAATGTGTTTTTTTGCAGGGACATAGATTTTAGTAATACACTATTGGGTAATAAAGCGGATTTCCATAAAGCTGCATTCGGTGGCAAAGCGATATTTAAAGACACACGTTTTAACGGCGATGCCAAATTTATTCATGCGGTATTTCATAACGTTGCGGACTTTACCAGGTCAATATTTAGCAAAGATATGATAGCCGCTAAGGCAAGATATTATGATAACGCAACATACACTTCTTCTAATTTTCATGGTCTTACTGCCTTTTATCTGACAACATTTGATAAAGAAGCCGATTTTTATCATACTACATATGACGAGCAGGTATTTTTTACCAATAGTATATTTCGTGGCAACGTCGATTTGTCAGTATCTACTTTTAATAATTTAGCAGATTTTGGGAATACGACGTTTATCAAAAAGCTATCGTTGGCAGCTTCCTTTTTCCGTAATTATGCAGATTTTCATAATACGATAATCAATCAATTGAACATGAAGCAAGCAAAATATATACAAAGATCGAATATATTCGCTGATCGTTTTGATTTAAGAAGCTCGATTATCAAGGAAGCCCACATTGATGATAATATATTTAAGAAAGATGCAGACTTTTCATTCACATGTTTTGGAGTATTTCCTAGTGCTAATTTTTTAGATAACGAAAGTATAAATATAGACAACCTTCTACCATGTGGCGATCATATAACAGATGGAAAAAACAATCTACCCCTTGCAATATACGAGGATAATATAACTATTTTTGACGATTTAACAATTGAAGGAAAGACAAATTTCGTAAGGACTGTATTTAAAGGCGGCGTTTATTTTAACGGTGACACTTTCGAAAAAGGGGTAAATTTTAATGATGCTGTTTTTGGGAATACGCTGCTAAAAGAATCGGTAATATCAAATTTTTATGATGCGATAGCGATGCTCTATACTGATGTGTTTAAGGTAGGTGTGCTAATATCCGGAGAAGCATATAAAAATTATTTCAGCGAAGTTCTGCCTGATAAGCTGAATAGGATATTGAGATATGGTTATAACTGTTATATTGAAGGTAGGTGTGCTGAAGACGTTAGAGCGGTCAAAAAAAATTATATGTTTTCTTATCTTAATTTTAATTCGATAAAAATAAATTATGAGCAATTGCCTGCTGTCAGTGGTTGGGTTAATGATAATAATTCTATTCGCGATAGCTTTATCCCCGACAAAGAAAACGTATCACACATTGAACCTATTTCTGCATCTCTAAAGAATTTTGAAGCAGCTTTCAGGGCCAATGCACAAGAAAATGACGCAAATAAGGCTATCTATAACATGTATATTAGTAAATATAGGGAGGACCTCCACGAAAACATCCCTGTTAACGAAGACAGGAAAAGAATCACGGCACTGGAAAACTTTTTCCATACAAATAAGGTTCTTCCGATAATGAAGATGGTCTTTTTTGGGATCCCATCTCGTTTTGGAAGGGATTTAGGTCGTCTGATGATTTTTTCATTGCTAATACTCTTTGCCTTTACCGTTGCTTATATGTATGGACACGAGGACTGTCATCGAAGTTGTGAGAACTTCAAGAAAGTAAAGTGTAAATCACAATGTGATGCCTACAAGATTAATGAGTGTGACACACTACGTAGAAAAGAAGGTTCATCCAGCGGTGCTGACGAATCTGAATGCCATAGGTTTTCCTTAAGGCTTATTCAATTTCCTGTTGAAATTGATTTTAAAAAATTTGATTATAAATATAAAAAACACTTCGACCTGTTTTTTGAACTTGCTGAACGTTTAATTTTACTTGTAGTAGTAGTACTATTGTTTTTATTTGCTATATATAATAGGACACTTGTTCTGAATATAATATCTGGACTATTTATAATAGCTTTGATTTTGTCAACATTAAGACACATGTCTACAAGACAAATGTCTGATGGTAAATTAAAAGATGAGATAACAAATATAGGAAAGGAAATAGAAAGAAAAAGAAATGATATAGAAAAATTGAATTGTGAGATAGATGCTATTCAAAAAAGGCAAAGCAAAAAAAATGGAGCATGCCAAAAGGCAGACAAAATTAAAACATTATTTGATAAAACAATTGATAAAATAAAAGATGAATATAAAGAATTTACTGAAAGATTTAAGAATCGCTTTCCTGATGCGTTCTTATTAAGCCTCGTTCTTCTCTTTAAAATCGGATATAATGATACAGTGGTCAGATCGTCAAGTCTATATGTTCTATGTTTTATAGAGTGGATCATGGGATATATTATATATATGCATCTATTGTATACATTAAAGAATACTGTTCCTTTTCTCGGACAATTATTAAATATGATCTGATAAAACTGAGGGTCTGGAATCCTTCGACAGGCTCAATATGATACTACCAATAGGCTAATCCTTACTCATATGGTTGAAGAAACTTAGTATAACTCACGAACAAAATCGCGCCTTTTCACACCTCAACTGCTATTTCCTTGGTGATGACGTCAGTTTGATAAATACTTCCGTCCTCATCTTTTATGAGCTTATATGCCTCTCTGATATTATCCTCTAATTGCATAAGCGTCTCACCCTGGCTAAACACCCCGGGAACTTCCCGCAGCCTACCTATATACCAACCCTCATCTATCCAATACTCTAAAATTAAATTTCTTAACATCGCTGTTTAAGCGCCTTCTATCCCGCCTGCTCCTGATATCATTCAGAATAAAGGTGATAGGCTACTAAGCCATTGACCAGCCGCCAACAGTCATCAGACAAGCCTTGTTCGACATTATACCCGATTTTTTAAAAAGTACACAATCTGTAATCCGGCAATTCGGCAGGTTGCAAGAATGGCTTAGGATTATTTATAATCAGATGGAGTTATTAATCTAACCGGCGGATGCCATCAATTGCTACAAATGTGTAGCCTTGGAGGGGTACAGTGAAAGTAGCAGATTTAAATGAAGATGAATTCGTGGCATTAATGGGTAGGGTAATAGAAGAGAAGTTCAGAGAGCTTTTTGACCCTGACTCTGGCCTTGAATTACGTGACGATTTTGTTAAAGACCTTGAAATGTCTATTTCAGACAAAGAAAGAATATCTTTTGATGAGGTCAAAAGGCGGCTTGGACTGAATTGATATGGCGTATGTGATTGAGTTTATTCCATTTCTAAATCATACCTACAATAATATATTTTATCTCACTCCGCGACAAAAAATTGTCATCACCCTTCTTGTCTTGTAGTCATTCCGGCTTGTCCGGAATCGTATTTGGCTTGAGGATGT
>JADFXF010000037.1 GCA_015233685.1 Nitrospirota bacterium
TCTTTGCCAGTACTCCTATGGATTTTGCAAAATCGCGAATCTGTCGCGGGTTTACGGCAACAACAGGTATGCCTACATTGACCAAAGCAGCGGTCACCGCCAGTTGTAACCCTCCTGTTGCCTCTAACACCACTAACTCTACTCCTTTGAGGTGTTCGCTGATTTCCGCAAATCCTTTCTCGTCATTATTTACCGTCCAGTGCTCATTAGACGGTCTCATGACAACATCCAGTGTGGCTTTAGATACATCAATTCCTGCAAAACATTCGCTCATTTTCTATAACCTCCCATCCTCGCAGATTCGGGGTCTTATCCCCACGCAACCGTTCGGGTTCGTTTTAGATAGATGCAACGCACCAAGCTTCACCACGGGCTATTTATACCCTGGGGAGTGACGGGCTATTGCATCTTTATCCTTATACTAACAACATAGAATAACATACGCCTATACCCTAACATACGAGGGGGGTTACCCCCCTTCGTCTTTAATCCTCTTTGGGTACATCCCTTGGAAGCGATATCCTGACTGCGGTGCCTTCGCCCTCAGTGCTTTCTATTTCTAACCTGCCGTTGTGGTCTTTGATGATGCCATAACTTATGGACAGGCCTAGTCCGGTTCCCTGGCCGATTTCTTTTGTCGTAAAAAACGGCTCGAGCGCCCTTTCCTTTATAGTTGGAGACATCCCTATCCCGTTATCGCTTACTACGACGGCCACAGGGGTATTTTCGTCGTCTTGCGTGACGGTGATTTTCAGGCACTTATTGTAATTTGTGCAGTTGGGGTCTTTCATTGCCTTAATCAGCCGGGATTTTTCGTTCATCGCGTCTCTGGCGTTAGTTATCAGGTTTATCCACACCTGCTCAAGCCGAAAGGGTTCGCCTGTAATCCTTGTCGAGGAAGAAGGAAATTCTTTAACGACTTCTATTTCATGCAGCCTGAGCTGCTCATCCAGAAGACTGAACGCGCTTTCAATCGTATCAACGACATTGACTTCTGTAAATTTCAATGTGTCCTGCCTCGCGAATGTCCTTATGTGCTGGATTATCTTTGCCATCCTCTTTACTGACGTCTCTATGTCGTTAAGGCCGGATTCTATCTCTATTCGTGTCAATCTGTCCCTTTCGAGCATTTTACGAAAACTCTTGGCAACGAGGGCTATGCCGCCCAGAGGCTGGTTCATCTCATGGGCAATGCCGGCTGACATCTCTCCAAGCGTGGTCAGTTTCGATGTATGAAAGAGTTTTGCCTGAATATTATCAAGCTCAGATGAGCGCTCCTGTATCCTTCTCTCAAGTTCTTCGTGCATCTTTGTGATAATCTCGTGGGATATTTTAAGCTCCCTGTTTCTGTACAGGCGGGTTCGGTTGAGGTTTATCCTTTCTATGGTCTTATTGACTGAAAGAAGCAGCTCGTCAAGATTGATGGGCTTGGTTATATAGTCCGCCGCTCCCGCCCTAAGCGACCTGACCGCGTATTCATTGTCCTTAATGCCGGTTAATACGATACACTCGATATCCTTGTAGTAGCTCTTCGCCTTCTTTAAAACCTCGATGCCGTCCATGTCGTCCATTCGTATATCCGTAATGACCACATCTATTTTATTGAACTCAATAATTTCCAGGCCGTCCTGCCCGCTTGATGCCGTAAAAACCTCAAAGTCCTCCTTCTTAAAAAATATTCCCAGCCTTCTGACAACCAGCTCGTCATCGTCTATTATTAGTATGGAGCTGCTGCTGATAAGCATATCTTTTTCGGAGAGTTTCTCCTGCGCCCTGCCCAGCGCGGCGTGAAATTCCTCCATGTTGAAGGGTTTTTCTATATAGTCAATTGCGCCTGACCTCAGTGACGAAACGGCCAAATCAAGATTTCCATAGCCGGTCATTACTATAAGTTCACACTCTGGCCTCATCCCCTTTAATTTCTTAAGAAGCTCGATGCCATTAACATCGGGAAGGTTTATGTCTATAATGGCGATACCCACATCGCCGCGGCCCAGCGCCTCAATGGCCGACTTGCCGTCTGCCGCCGTAACGACATCATAAAACCCCCTTAATATCTCCTTCCCTAATTGCTCCCTGATTATCCTGTCGTCATCAACAATGAGCACTGTTGTTTTCTTTGTAATCACACTCGCACTCCTCGACAAAAAATTGTATCCACCCTGCTTGCCTATTCGTCATTCGATCTTGTCTTGTCGTCATTCCGGCTAGTCTTGTCGTCATTCCGGCTTGTCCGGAATCTGCCTCTACACGTACTCAAGGCAAAGAAGATTCCGGACAAGCCGGAATGACGGACTCTGGTCGGTGCTAAAGTTCAGTTAGAAATGTCATGGAGTGAGAATCACACTGACCTTTCGCCGCGCACGGCAATCAGGACATAACTGTCCCTCAGATCCCCCACGACCGTAACAAGGGTAAGGGTAAGGGATGAGTAACCACCCGTTTTTATGATTTCTATATTGCCCGGCGTCTCATAAAGCCTGTCCATCGTCGCTGTCAATTGCGGCAACGTAAGATCCTTTACCCCCATTTTTTTCATACTCTCTATCATATGCTCATCTAACTTATCGCAGCGGCCCCCTAATATGGACGAGAGGGATTTGTTGACATAAACTATGTTGAAATCCCTCTTTATCACCATGATTGACGTAGGGATGGCGTCTAAAAGTCTTTGGGCGAAGTCCGTCGCTTGTTTTAAGACCGAATTGTGCAGGTTGATTATGATTTCCTGCTCGGCGGTTACCTGGGCGATTATCTGTCTGGCAAGCTCAAGCTCACGATTGCGGTATTTTAATGCCCTGTCAAGGCGCAGTTTCTCTAATGCCTTTTCCACCGACATTAACAACTGGTCAATGTCAACGGGTTTTTTTATAAAATTTATCGCCCCGTCGCGCAGCGCCTGTATAGCGCTCTCCTCGTCGCCGTATCCCGTGAAGACTATCGCCTCGAAATCTCTGTTCATCTCCCTCATTTTATGCAAGGCCACAAGTCCGTTCATCACGGGCATTGTAATGTCTGTGATGACGATGTCTATTTTAGCAAGTCCAAACGTCCTGACCGCGTCCTCACCGTTTTCGGCCTCAATAACCATCCAGTTTTCCTTTGCCAGAACCCTCGCAAGGCGCTTGCGTGGCAGCTCCTCGTCTTCAACCAGGAGTATTATAGGCTGAACAAAGTGCTCGTCCCGTGCGACCACTCTTTCTCTGGCCCTTCCAAGGGTCATGCTGAGGACTTCAAGGTCAATCGGTTTTTTTAAATAGTCAAGGACGCCCTCACGCAGGGCCATCACGGCGGTATCGGTCTCCCCATAGCCGGTAAACAGGATTACATCGGTATCAGGCGACAGACGTTTTATCGTAGTGATGACCTCCATCCCGTCAATGCCCGGCATTTTCATGTCAGTTAAGACTATGTCCGGCTTTTCTGAACGAAACAACTCAATGCCGGTGTGGCCGTCCGCGGCCTGGATTACATCAAACCTCTCCTTTTGAATATACTTCGCCAGTTGCTTTCTGACCACCTCATCGTCTTCGATTAGTAGAACCTTATGTAGTAACATACCTTTCTCCCTCCATTGTTGGCAGCATTATCCTGAATATCGTTCCTTTACCGACGGCGCTTTCCACTGATATTATACCGCCGTGTTCTTCTATTATCTTTTTTGAGACCGAAAGGCCAAGCCCCGTACCCTTGCCGGGGGCGTTTGTGGTAAAAAATGGCTGAAATATCTTGTCTTTAATGGCGTCAGGGACGCCCGCCCCTGTGTCTCCTATTTCTACGACTACCTTATCAGGGGCCAGCAGATACGTACTTATCGTTAGACGTTTCTCCCCCTTTTGGTCGTCTCTCATGGCATTTCGGGCATTGGTTATCAGGTTAATAAACACCTGCTCAAGCCGTATAACATCGCCCTTTATCTGCGGTAGTTCCGGGGCCAGATTCTTTGTTATTATTATCCCGATGTTTTTCAACTGCTGGTCTAACAGTTTAAAAGGCTCTTCCACCACAGAGTTTATGTCCAGCATTTCGGTGTTCATGGCCTCGGTGCGGCGCGTAAAAACCCTCATGTGGTCAATGATTGCCGCCATTTTATCAACTTGTTTGACGATGTCTGAAAGGTCTGTCACAAGTTCTCCAGGGTCGTGCCGGTCTTTTTGAATATCTTTCAATATAGACTGGCAGACTATTTTTATGCCGTTTAGGGGCTGGTTCAGCTCGTGGGCAATTCCCGCGGTAAGCTCGCCTAAGGCCGAGAGCTTTGCCGACTGGATCAACTGTGCCGTGGCCTCCTTTAATGCTGTGTTAATCCTCTCCAACTCCTCTGCCCGTGCCTCAAGCTGCGCCTTCGCAACTATAATCTCATCAAACAAGCCGTGAAATCTCTGCTCTAAGACCATGAGTTGATCACCCGCCAGTGAGCCGGGCGGCTCTATCCCAAGATGCTCTTTTGAGACAGTTGACACATAGCTATCAAGCATCTTAATGCGCGTAGTGATATAGAGCATAATAACGATAAAGGCCAGTAAGAGGGCGGCGGCGCTGATAATGCTAAAACGCTTGCTGCCGGACTGTACCTTTTCTCTGAGGACACTTACATCACTCAGGGGGATTAACGAGGCAAACATCAGATAGAGTTCGTTCTCGCCATAGTCCAAAAAAGACTTGCCACCGAAAATAAAATTATTATTCAGGTCTTCAAGTTTCTTTTCTGTTGTCAGCAACTCCGGCCTGTTGATTGCAATTATAGTATGGTCTTTGGCGTCGGCCAGCACTACGGTTCTCCTGTCTGATAGGGCACCCATTGTGTGTTGGAGTAAATCATTGTTGAGGCGATGGGCAACGACGAGGACTGCGGCCTTGTTACCGGTTGAGTCTTTCACGTTCTCCGAGGCAAGGATATAGTTTATGCCGTCGAGGCTGGCTATGCGGGATTGCTCCGGAGGCAGCCGCAATTTCTCCAAATTACTAAACACGCCTGGCAGCGGGGCACCGGTTCCATTGTACACCTCTCTCAGGCTTCCAGCCGCGTCATAGAGCACTGCGTATTCGATCCCAACGTAATACTTGAGAACCGAAGCCCTTGGCAGCCACGGCGGGAGTTCCTCCTCTTCGTATGTTTTAATAGTCTGGCCGCTTTCCCATGCCGCTTTTTTTACATAGGCCGCCATGGAGCAGGTGTTTGCCAACGCACCGGCGGCGCGCTGATAACCCAAAAAATAATTGTCGAAAATCTGTCTGTTTTCGCTGCTTTGTCCGTCTAATCTTTCAGTGAGCTGGGTGTTAAACTGCTCCCTCAGCATCCTCCCATGCAGGTAATTAATCACGGCACCAAGTACAATGGCCATGACAAACATAATGGCGGCCATCTTCAGCGTGAGCGAGATGTTGCCAAAAACACCAGAGGTGCGTTTCTCTATTGAGTTCATCTGTTTTGTTCCACCTCTGTTTTGTCGTCATTCCGGGTTACCTTGTCGTCATTCCGGCTTGTCCGGAATCTGTCTCTACACGTGCTCAAGCCAAAGAAGATTCCGGACAAGCCGGAATGACGGACTAAAGAATGACGGACTAAGGGTAAATTCAGTGTGGACATTTACACACCCTCCGCCTTCAACTTCTTAAAGCATATCCTATACACAGTCCCTGAGGCCGTGTCTATTGTAATAGTGCCCTTCAGTTTTTTTGTGGCGAGGTCATGCACTAAGCGCATACCAAGCGACCGCGATTTTGTCATATCGAAATCACTGGGGATACCCGCGCCGTTGTCTCCGACTGTCAGGACGTAATTATCGTCATCGTCTTTTGTAAAACTAATAAAAATCCCGGCGTCTGATTTGCCAGCAAAGGCATACTTCATCGAATTGGAGACTATCTCGTTGATTATCAGTCCACATGGAATCGCAATATCTAAAGTGACTGTTTTGGTATTCATCTCCAGCCTCAGCGCAGGTGCCGCCGAATTCAGTTCGTATGAGTTAATAAGCTCGGTAGCAAGCTCACGAACATATTCGTCAAAATCCAAAGAAGATAAATCCACCGACTGGTAGAGCTTATCATGAATAGACGCCATCGCCCTGATTCGGTTATAGCTGTCTCTGAAGACATTCAGCATAGTCCTGTCGGTTATGTTTTCCGACTGGAGGCTCAGCAGGCTGGTAATTATCTGAAAATTGTTTTTAACCCTGTGGTGAATCTCCCTGAGGAGCGTTTCCTTGTATTCTGCGGACTTGCGCCATTCATTCATCTTGTGCTTGTAGAGGGCCATCTTTATCATTATGTGCATCTCTTTATCTGTGGATGGTTTAACCAGATAGCCGTAGGGTTCGGTTATCTTCGCGCGCTCAAGCAGGGCCTCGTCGGCGTAGGCGGTCATGAAGACTACGGGTATATCAAAGCGTCTGGCAATTTCGGCGGCGGTATCTATGCCATCCATAGCGCCCTGAATCGCTATGTCCATCAATATCAAATCAGGCCTGTCTGTCCCGGCCTTGCTGATAGCCTGCTCAGACGACGGCACAACCGCGCTGACGATATAGCCCAATTTCTCCAGCTTCCTCGCCAGATTTAACGCGATTATCCCCTCATCCTCTACTACCTGAATCCTCGCTTCCTGCACCTTTGCTTCCTGAACCATAGTTATCCGTACCCCTTTGTCGTCCACGGTTTTCCTCTTCATATTATTATACAGAAATGCTTCATATTATTGTCAGATTCGTTTCTTATATTCTAATTCCTTAAAGAACAACTTAAACTCCATCCCGTGGTTTGAGTTCATTTCAATCTTCCCTCCGAGCTGATACTCCCCCAATGTCCTTATGAGTTTTAATCCAAGTGAAGTGGATTTGTTTATGTCAAAGCCATCGGGGATACCCGCGCCATTATCCCTGACGGTTAGTTCGTAGGACTTCTGCCCAAGGTCTTTCAGGGAGATATGGAGCGCGCCTGATTTCTTTTCCTTAAAGGCGTGCTTTAGGGAATTGGTTATAAGTTCGTTTATTATCAGACAACACGGGATAGAGGTGTCCATCCCGATGAAAATATCTTTGTTGATATCTATGTCAACAGACACCGCGGCTGGGTCAACACCGCGTGAGTCAAAAATGTCAGTTACAAGGTCGTTCGTGTATTCACTGAAATTAATCTGAGAAAGATTGTCGTTTTGATATAATAGTTTATGAACAAGGGCCATTGAGCGTATCCTGTTTTTCATCTCGTTGTACATATCTATGACCTTCTGGTCTTCAATGTCTTCAATATGAAGCTCCATGAGGCTTGAGATTATCTCCATATTGTTTTTGACACGGTGGTGGATTTCCCGCAGCAAAAGGGTTTTTTCCTCAAGTGACGCCTTAATATTATCCTCATTGACTTTCCTCTGTGTAATATCCTGAAACCTGTGAATAGTGCCTTTAAACTCGTCTTCGCTATTGAATATAGGAGACGCCGTAACCTCGAAATACATGTTAAGTCCCTGATTATAAATCTCTTTCGCACATGATTTCTTGCTTCCACGGCTTATCATGTTAAGACATTGGGAGATGTCCGCCTCTAAACAGCCGAACATCTCATAACATGGTTTTTTGTTGAGTTCGTCCGCCGTGTAACCGAAAGTATCGGTGAATGCCTTATTAGTCCTGACTATGTTAAAGTCTTCGTCATGAATGGAAAGACAATCGTTTACGCAGTTAAATGTTACTTCCCACTCATCTACGCTCCTTTTGAGTTCCCTGACGTATGAATCAATTTTGACCTGCATTCCTTGTTTTTCTAACGCCTTGTCTATTTCTATCCTGAGTTCGTCGTAGTCAATGGGTTTTTGGATATAGGCAAACGCGCCTTCTCTCATCGCCTCAATGGCCGTATCAACGCCCCCGTGGCCGGTCATAAAGATTACCTCGGTCATCTTGTTCTTCGCTTTTACTTGTTTTAAGACATCCATGCCGTCCATCCCGGGCATTTTAATATCGGAGATGACGAGATCGGGGTTTTCAGCGTCGAATATTTTAATGCCCCCTGTGCCGCAATCAGCAACATAGACTTCAAAGTCATCAAGCAGCAGAAGGCTCCTCAGCCTGTCCCTGATGATTACCTCATCGTCTATAACTAATATCTTCGCCATATGGAAAGCAGGAACCCGCAGAGGCAGCGTCCCCGTTTGACCTCCCGCACAAGTAACCCTGTCATTCCTGCGAAAGCAGAAATCCAGTCTTTCGGAAAATGGCGTAAGGACTGGATTCCAGCTCGTAGGCTGGAATGACAGACTCTAAAAAACTTTACTTCAGGGGCTACTTCCCCTGTACTTCGACATCCTTAGTCGTGGGTTTAGGGGCTTCTTTTAACACCTCGTTGAAATTACCCTTAAGCACCTGGACATCGGCGGGTTTATCAATTTCCTTTTTGACACGAAAGAAGACCATCCCGCAGTACTGCTCACCGGCTGACGGGAACGCGCTGCCGGGGTTAGAGAAACTCGTATCCCTGGGGGATGTCGCGTTACAATCGGTATACCAGGAATAGGCATTTGACGACAACGCTGAAAAGACAGCAAGACAACACAGCGATATGATAATGATTTTTTTCATTCAGCCACCTCCATACTTGGAATAAACTACTATACCAATAACTACTACGCTTATGATAAACTATTTGATGGAAATAAGCAAGTCAAAGGCGGCCACACTCAGGGCAAACGCAATTGAACGTTACAATAGAAAATTCCTTTCCTGGATTCCAGCTTTCGCTGGAATGACAAACAAAGCAGAACAGATAAACCCCTTGACCACTGCTTCTACTCTTGAGGCAAGCGCTGGAATGACAAACAAAGCAGAACAGATAAACACCTTAATCCGCCATTCCCGTTCTCATTTTTTTGTCATTCCAGTCTCTTTTTTTGTCATTCCAGCGAAAGCTGGAATCCAGAGAACCAGCTACCAAAGCCAACTGTATAGCCAATTTCTGCTTTATTTTTCAAATGCGTTTGCCCTGCAACCACACTATAATGATAGGGCAATCATTTTGGGCTGTAAATGAAAAATATTATCAAACAATTGTTTAATCTTAGGGTTGTCCTGCTGTATCTGGCCGTTTGCCTGATTGCGGCATGGCTCACCTTTACTACTACAAAGGAAACCGAGCTGCAAATACTGAAGAAGGAAATAATGGAACGTTTGACATTATTCGATCATTATATTAAGGCTGCTATAGACAGTTATAGTGTTTACGCACAGGTATTATCGAAAAGTATCCGAATCTCGGATTTTTGTCATCATCCTGACCCTGACAAGGTTGAAGCCATAAATGAATACCTGTCAGACTTTAATGATTCAATTGGAGCCTTTGTAACCTATATAATGAATAATGACGGCCTTACAATTGCCTCAAGCAATTATAAATCCCCCAAATCGTTAATTGGCAGTAATTTTGGCTTTAGGGAATATTTTAAGAAGGCCATTAAGGGACAGGGCAACGGTTATATTGCCATCGGCTCTATGACTCACACCCCCGGGTATTATACCGCTTATCCTATAAGACATGGCGATGATATAGTCGGTGTATTTGTAATCAAATATGATTTGGATATTTTTCAGGCAAAAAAACTTGAAATCGAAGGGATATTGCTTATGGAAGATAAAAACGATGTGATTTTTGCCTCTAATGACGACAGGTACTTATTCCACACTATGGGTAAACTGCCGGAGGAAACCTTGCGGCAAATCAAAGACAGCCGGCAATATTTGTCGGAACCGTTGCCACCTTTGCCGATAGTAAAATCTGTGAATGAAGATAATGCAACCATCGTTACCCTTCGCTGGAAGGACGCTAAAGATAATAAATACAAGGACGTCAGTTATATTATGAAAGAGCTGTATAATAATAAAGATGATTGGCATATATGTATGCTTGCCGGATTAGATAAAGTAAACAAAGAAATCCGAGAGAATATCTTATACGTACTTTTGTCGGTAACCATAATATTTCTTGTCGCCTTACTCATTTCACTTATGGCGCTGGACATAAAACAGAGAAAGGAATACGAAAAAACAATAATAAAAATAAATGAAGGACTTGAAGCAAAGGTAATAGAAAGAACTCAGGAGTTACAAACAAATATAGATCAATTGTCATTATTAGAGCGGACGCTATATGCAAGTGAATATAAATATCGCCAGCTCGTGGAGCTTTCTCAGGAGGGCGTCTGGGTTATTGATAAAGATGGCATTACCACATTTGTTAATCAGGCAATGGCAGATATGCTTGGCTACACGGGTGAGGAGATGGTAGGAGTGCCGTTTTTAGACTTTATGGACGATAAGGCGAAGGCCATAGCGAAAGATAGCATAAATAACAAAATTCAATCAGGGGAAAGAGACCGCGTGGAAATTACACACCTGCATAAGAATGGCGAGGGGGTCAATGTCATTGTCTCCGCATCGCCCTTTATGGATGAACAAGGAAATCATATTGGGTCTTTTGCCGTTATATCAGATATTACTAAACTAAAAGAAACAGAGAATAGATTAAGGAAATCCCTCGCTGAACAGGAGGTGCTGCTGAGGGAGCTGCATCATCGCGTGAAGAACAATCTGCAGGTGATCGCGGGGCTTGTGGGGCTTCAGATAAACCATGTTGAAGATGCGCAGTCTAAGGGCGCGCTCAAGGATACCCAGAACAGGATACAATCAATTGCGTTGGTTCATGAAAGACTTTATAACACGGGGAATCTTTCTGAAATTAGTATTAAGGAATACATTTTAAGCCTTGTAACTGCAATGTTCACATTTTTTAACGCTGATAAGGATAAGATTGACCTAAGATTTGATGTTGAAGATATTAACGTTGAAATTGATGTTGTGATTCCATGTGGATTGATAATAAACGAGCTTTTTACAAATATATTAAAATACGCCTTCAAGGGCAGAGACTCCGGTGAAATTACAATCAAGCTCAACGTGTTAGAGACGGACGAGCTTGAACTAATCGTAGGCGACAACGGCGTGGGCCTGCCTGAGGGTATAGAGATAGGAAAGACTAAGAGTCTGGGCTTGAAGGTAGTCTCAATACTGGTTAAGCAGCTCAGGGGGAGCTTGGAGATTGACAGAGCGGGTGGAACAACGTTTGTTTTGAGGTTTAAAAAATGAGATTTAATAAATAAGGACAGTGAATTTACCCTTAGTCCGTCATTCCGGCCTCATTTTGTCATTCCGGCTTGTCCCTTGTCATCATTCCGGTGCCCTTGCTGTCATTCCAGTGCCCTTGCTGTCATTCCGGCTTGTCCGGAATCTTCCCTTTAGAGGGAGTTTGATGATGATTGAGCATATTCTGAGGCATAAGGACAGATTCCGGACAAGCCGGAATGACAGAGATACCGGAATGACAGAGATACCGGAATGACAGAGATACCGGAATGACAGAGATACCGGAATGACAGAGATACCGGAATGACAGAGATACCGGAATGACAGAGATACCGGACAAAAACAAGGGAGGCAATTTCAAATGCGGTTACCCTAAAAATAGGGATTGATTGAACGAATATAAATCAAGTAATATATAAGGAACATATCACGATAAACATCATGGTTATTCAGGGAGACATAAGATGCTGAAAAATAAGATAATGATAGTAGAGGATGAGGGGCTGACCGCTGCGTATATACAGGACATTGTTGAAAGCCTTGGATATGTTGTAACCTCGCATGAGTTTTCCGGGGAGGATGCCATTGAAAGCGCTGTTAAAGGCAAGCCGGATTTAATCCTCATGGACATCAAGCTGCACGGGCGAATGGACGGCATTGAAACTGCAACTGAGATACTCAAACGAATGAGTGTCCCCATCATTTATCTGACCGCCAACTCGGACAAGGCAATCTTAGAGCGGGCGAAGATAACACAGCCGTATGGTTACGTACTGAAACCGTTTAATAGTAAGGAGCTACAGTCCAACATTGAGATGGCGTTATACAAACACCGTACTGAGTGCAACCTGAAAGATTCGGCCTTTTATGATACGTTGACCTGCCTTCCCAACCGCGCGTTATTCTTTGACAGGTTGGGTCAAGCCTTGAAACAGGCAAAATTAAGCCGACAGTCCCTTGCCCTGTTGATGATAGATTTAAACGATTTCAGCAGTATAAACAGCACTATGGGCAATAAATTCGGAGAGCCGTTGTTGGTTGACGCGGCCGCCAGGCTGATGGCGTGTGTTGGAGAGGCTGATACGGTAGCGCGTATGGGGGAAGATGAGTTTGTAATATTGCTTACAAATATTGCGGACCCTAACGCTGCCTGTGACGCGGCCACAAAGGTAATCCTGTCAGTTGGGAAGCCATTCTATGTAAACGAGACCAACTGTGCCTTAGGCGTCAGTATTGGCATATCATTGTTTCCCTCGGACGGCGACACGTTGAAGACGCTGCTAAAAGAGGCGGATATTGCCATGTACCGCGCGAAAGAAGCCGGAAAGAACCAATACAGATTTTTTAATGAAACATGTGACCAAATGAACAGGGATGTTGGATTTTTACTCGATAAGGTATGCGACTTCGTCACCGAACACAGGGGTGCTTGGGACCATGACGGCTGGGTGGATTTAGTAATTGACGTAAAGCGGCACGGCATCCCGTTTTCAAACGATGTCACGCAGTATATTGGTGTGTTGCTTGAGACGATTAAGAAGATATATGCGTCAGCGTTAGCGTTGCCGATTACTATTGATGTCGAGAAACTTATCCCCGCAATGTGCCATGAAACATTGGCTTTTATCATGGAAAATGACAGCATATGGAAACAAGACGACTGGAACTTGCTGTTGACTAAAATCAAGGCGCACGGGTTTAAGTTAACGGAGGATGGAAACCATATAATCAGGGATTTGCTTGAGTCAATAAACGCCCTCTATGTCCTGCTATGCAAGAACTGCTCCTACGGAAAGTAAGATATGAACCTTAGAGATGTTAGTTTTTTCAGCGTCCTGTCGGATGAGGACATTGAGGAGATAAAACCTTATTTCCAAAGCGCCACCCACAGGAAGAAGGAGATGATATTTTCTGAGGGTGACCGTTCTGATTGGCTTTATATCGTCTCAAAGGGTAAGATAAAAATCACCAGACAATCACTCGACGGCAAAGAACTCATTCTTGAGCTGATCCAGCCCAATGAGCTTTTTGGGGCGGTTGCGGCCTTTAAGGGATTTCCCTATCCGGCCAACGCCGTTGCGATGGAGCCTTCGACGGTGCTTAAAATTTCGCGCAAGGACCTCTTTAAAATCATTGACAGATTTCCAAGCGTGATGTTTTCGATTGCCTCCCTGCTCGGCGACAGAATGAAAAACTCCCACGACACGCTAAAGAACATTGCCCTTGAGCGCGTTGAAAGCCGTATTGCCTCACTGCTGCTCAAACTTGCGGTAAAGTCCTCACCTGATGCCCTGCACATTGATTTAAAACTCACAAAGCAGGACATTGCCGACATGGCCGGTACAACCGTTGAGACATCCATTCGCACGATAAGCAAATTCAAGCAGCTTGGCCTTATCACAGAGAAAAAGGGCCTGTTTATCATCAAAGACCCCGAAGGGCTTGGCCTGTTTGGACATTAAGGCTAATTCTATTTTTAAATCATATGTGCATTAATAATCAATGATTAGTGTATTTATGAAATATCTTAGTCTGTCATTCCGGCTTGTCCGGAATCTGTCTCAGCACATCCTCAAGCCAAATACGATTCCGGACAAGCCGGAATGACTACAAGACAAGAAGGGTGATGACAATTTTTTGTCGCGGAGTGAGATAAAATATATTATTGTAGGTATGATTTAGAAATGGAATAAGTTGCTGATAAGTTGCTGATAAATAAATAAAGTTAAAATCTGTCATTCCAGCGAAGCTGCAATCCAGTCCTTAGGGGCAAACATAAATGGGATATATTTATTCATTTTGCAATTGGTTCAATAGATAAAAACATTTGTGAATTTACGGTTGGTTACCCCCCCTTCGTCGTTAGTCCTTTTTTAAAAGGGCTATGGCCTCACTGAAAAGTCCGCTTATCTTTTTAGTCTCGGCAGATATTTTGTTTAACAGCTCTGGCAGGCCGCCGACAGACAGAACTGATGGTTTCTCTGCCCATTTAACATACGTTTCTGCGTGTTCGTCGTTATGTTCCAGCCAGTGTTGAAGCATTGCATTGAGCTTATCATAATCGTCCATGGGTTCCCCTTTAGTGTCTAATGTTTAAATCTCAGGCTTTCGTCCAGATTTATATTAAAGTACGGGTCAACATAATTCTCTATATCCCATCTCTCTCTGAATAGGTCAACCTCTGCCTCGAAAAGCCCGGCGCAGCGGTCTGTGTCCTCGTATGGTTTTCCCACGCTTACTGATTCGTGATGGTAGAGTTTGGCGTATGGTGTATAGATAACCTTATAACCTTTCTTTCTCACGCGCAGGCACAGGTCTATGTCATTAAAGGCTATCCTGAATTTGACATCAAAACCTTCCATCTCATCAAAAAGCGACTTCCGCGTCAACAGGCACGCCCCCGTTACAGCGGTCACGTTTCTCACCGTGTCCTTGGCGTGCAGATATGGGAAACTCATCGGTTTTCTATCAGGATAGAGCCTTCCCACGTGTGAGGCCGCGCGCCTCAGGCCGACCACAACACCCATGTGCTGGATGCTGTTGTCAGGGTAGAGCAGTTTCGCGCCTACTGCCCCAACCTCCGGCAGTTGTCCGTATTCCATCATTGCTGAAAGCCACTGCCGCTCTATCACCTCGGTGTCATTGTTTAAAAATAAAAAAAACCGCCCTTGTGCCTGCGCTGCCGCCCAGTTATTTGCCTCCGCATAGTTAAACTCCGGGTTGGGATAATCAATTATCTTAATTATTTCTCTTTGTCTGATTTCCTCGTAAAATTCACGCGTGGCAGGCTCAATGCTGCCGGTGTCCAATACTATTATCTCAACGTTGGGATAGTCCGTCTTGTCAATAAGGGATGTCACGCATTTCTCTAAATATTCCACCTTGTCCTTAGTCGGTATGATAATTGAGACGAGAGGTGTTCCCCTCAACTTCCTCTTAATCCTGTAAAGGCCGGTGTCGTTTTCATTTATCACCTCACCTTCAATGGAGTTCCTTTCCATATAGTCTGTCAGGGCCTTCACGGCGCTTTTAAAGGCGTATGTCTTGTACTGAGAGCTTTCTGAGGCCGAGCCGTATATCTTTCTCCAGTGGTAGAGTGCCTTAGGTATATGGGCTATGCGCTCAGGGGTTGTCTGTTGTGTAAATCTCAGCACCATGTCATAGTCCTGTGAACCTTCAAAGCCTTTTCTGAAACCATTGATTTTGTCCATGATAGATTTTCTGTAAACGCCAAGATGGCACGTGTACATCATTGAACAAAAAAGCTCAGGCGACCAGTCCGGCTTAAAAAACGGGTCACAGAGTGTGCCGTCTTTCTCCAGCTTGTCCTCGTCGCTGTAGATAAAGTCCAGCTCATGATTGTTGTTGAGGAGTTTTACGTTTTCATAGAGTGCGTCCTTTGTCAGCTCGTCGTCGTTATCGAGCAGGGCAATAAACTCCCCTTCAGCCATTTTCAGAGCCTCGTTTGTCGCCCCTGAGATGTGCATATTCACTGTGCCTAAGGAAATCTTAATCCTAGAATCCGCGTCTTTCCATTTATAAAGGCATTCGATTGTCTCCTTGCGCGTAGAGGCGTCGTCGTAGATACAAAGCTCCCAGTTTTCATAGTACTGGTCTACCACCGATTGAATGCACCTGTCCAGCCACCGGGGGGATACGTTATATACCGGCGTGACAACAGATATCTTAGGCCTGTACAGAAACTCCTCTATAACGCCTTTTATCTTACTCAGAGGTGGATGTTGCATTTTCCCCAGATATTTCTCGTATGAATCAGCAACATAGTACTGCGTTGACCATTCCCTGACAAGGCCGGTTTCGGATATTATTTTAAGCGTAACGCAGTGGTCGCCAGCGGTAAAACTATTCTCATACGCGTTATAAAGGACAAAGCCCGAATGTGAGCTGTTGTCATAACAGGGCAGAATTCTCCCAATCTCTTGTGTGCTGATGCCATGAAACGCCTTGTCAATGTATTGGTCATCAACGTAAACCTCCACACCTCTTACCCCGTCAGGGCTGACCACCCAGCCCTCGGCTTCTATGACGTCAGGGGTTACAAGAAGTTTGTCGCAGCTTAGAATTATTTTCGGCACATCATGGAGATATCCTTTGTATGGCCTGTTGATAAAATTGTATTCGTATATTTCCCTCGTAAGTCCGGACGTGGAAACCGCCACTACTTTGAGTGTGTGATAACCCACCGGCAGCACCTCTTCCAATTTCTGATATAGACAAAACCCGCAGGATACCCCGTTTGGGTATGCCCTCAGTAATGGGTATGTCTCCTCCATATCCCCGCGCTGAAATCCATAACGGGCTGTGCCAACAAACCCGTTATCCAGATACACCTCCACCTTGTCTATCCCGTCAGGTGACAGCGCCCAGCCCTCGACTTCTATAAAGTCAAGGGTTATCAGCATCTTATCGCAGCTTAGATTGACCCGTGGCACGTCGTGGCGATATTCATTGTATAGCCTGCTGGCAAAATTACACTCATACACTGCCCTGGTAAGTCCTAGTGTGGAGACCGCCACTGCCTTGAGTGTGTGATAACCTACAGACAGCTCCTTGTCTGATTTCTGATATAAGATAAACCCGCAGCTCGCCCCGTCTGGAAACGCCTTTAGCAGGGGGAATGTCTCTTGCATATCGCCGCGCGTAAATCCATAATGTGCAGTGCCAATGAACTCATCGTCCAGATACACCTCCACCTTGTCTATACCGTCAGGTGAAAGCGCCCAGCCCTCGACTTCTATAAAGTCAAGGGTTGTCAGCATCTTGTCGCAGCTTAGAATAATCTGCGGCTTGTCAAATGGAGTTTGCTTGTACAGCCTGTTGATAAAATTATATTCATACATCTCCCCAATAAGTCCGGACGCTGAAACTGCCGCTACCCTGAGCGTGTGATAACCCACAGACAGCTCCTTGTCTAATTTCTGATATAAGATAAACCCGCAGTCTGCCCCATCTGGAAACGCCTTTAGCAGAGGGAATGTCTCTGTCATATCCCCGCGCTCAAGCCCATAATAGGCTACAGCGATAAACTCATTGTCCAGATACACCTCCACCCTGTCTATACCGTCAGGTGAAAGTGCCCATCCTCCCGCCTCGATAAAATCCAGCGAAATATTCGCCCTATCTAATTGAATAAGCGCCTTGGGGTCAGTTCTCATCAGGTAGTCGCAATATTTTTCAATATATTCATGTTCGAAATCCCACGACATTGTCTGTCCGTCTCTGGCCGTTGCCCTTATGGTAAGCGAATGTCCGCCTTGCGATAGCGGGGTCTCAAATACCTTTTCTAAAGTAAAGAATATCCTCTCTGTGTCTTTATAACAGGGATAGCGCGGCGCGATGTCGCATCTATCAGTTATTTTGGAATTGCCAACATAATTACCGTCAACAAAAATCTCCACTGAGTGTAGCCCCGACGGTGTGACAATCCATCCAATTACCCTGGCTATTTCACATGTCAGCAGTAACGTGTCAAATGATGTAAAAAACGTTGGATTGCTCTGTGAGTATGACTTATAACTTTCAACCGTTTCACAAACTATTTCAAGAGCGCCCTCCTGACCATTGTTGGAGTGTATCCTGAGCGTAACGGTATGCTGCCCTTGTGACAGGGGGCTTTCCAATGTCTTATACAGACAAAACCCGGAGTTTGCGCTGTCTTTGCAGCACGGGAATCTTTCGCTTATGCTGGCCTCTCTTTCTACCCCGCAAACCGCCTTGTCTATAAACACGCCGTCTATAAGAACGTCAACCTCTTTGGTCCCGACGGGGGATACCGCCCAGCCGGTTACCTCTATAACGTCAAACGTCAGCAGCACATTGTCACAGTTTATAAATATATTCGGCCTTTGGTGAGTAAGTTCCTCGTATTTCCTGTCAACCTCAATTTGGGCAGACCACAGTTTAATTAAAGAATCCCCATCTTCGGTTAGGGCCTTAATGGCAAGCGTATGAATACCGCCCTGCAGAGGTATGTCGAATGGCTTATAAAAGCAGAACCCTGAATGAGCGGCGTTTTTGTGAGATGGATATGCCCTTGCGACGTCTTCTCTGCTGAGTCCATAGGGGGCTACCCCCACAAACGCGTCATCTATGTACACTTCTATACCAGAAATCTTCCTTGCAGATATTGCAAACCCGATAATTTCAACGGCGTCTGTGGCAAGATGAGTTTCGTCGCAGAAAATGGACGGGGTTTCTCTTATCGCTTCAACGGCCAGAGCAGGGCTCTCTGCTATGCCTGTTTCAGTGGTTGCCTTAAACGAAATAGTGTGAGGTCCTTCCTCAATGGGCGCTTCAAATTCGTGGTATAAACAAAAACCCGAGTTTGCGGCACCTTTATAACACGGATACAACGCCTCAGCGTCCGGCCGTTGAATGCCTGGCACCACGCTGTGTAAATAAATATCGTCAATATATACATCCAACCGGTCAATCTGGTATGGAGACACCGCAAAACCGATCATTTCCAGTGATTTAATATCTAATAATACCCTGTCACAATGAACGGCTACTTGTAAGAACGCCTCATATGTATCAGTTACATCAAGCTCAAACCGCTTTATATCCACATGTTCGTTGTTTGAAGTTATCTTTATTTCAAGCCTGGCAATGCCTGTGGGCAACGGCGGCTCAAGCGTCCTGAAAAGACAAAATCCTGCGTTGCCGGCATTATCTATTTCGGGGAAGGCCGCCTGTACATCGCTTCTTTCGATGCCATACATGGCGCAACCTATATGTACATCATTGATTGAGACCTCTATTGTCCTTATCCCATGTTGTGACACCGCCCAGCCCATGATGTCTATCGCGTTGAGGGCCAAAACGGTTCTGTCGCAGTTGGCCGAAATCTCCGGAGGGGGAGGGGGCACCTGCGGCAGCTCAGTCTCTGGCTCCGGCTCTGGCTCTGCGCTTTTAGCCAGCAAGTCAATTATTCGCTGTTTTAATTTCATCTGTTTAGCAGCCTCAAAAACAATCTCTTTATCCATACCGCCAGGTTATAAAGATAAAACGAGCTGTGAGCCAGGTATGTCGCCGCAAGCTGTGAAAAGGCCGGATAGTGGTCCATATAACAGTATCTCCTAAAAAATAATAACCTATGCAACAGGACTATAAAAACTACCTGCCCAATTGTGCATATCTTAAGATCAAGATTCTTTGTAAAATAGAAGCTATCCTTCATAAGCCCCTGATTATATCATAATATCTCAAAAGCAGGTTAACCCCCGGTATCCCCATAGATTTTACAGTGCCGTATCTCCAGTTCGATTTCTTTACCATTGCCTTAAACCGGGCGGGGTTTAAGATGGCGGTGCGGCTTTTGATTCTGTCGCTGCTGAAATCAGTAACGCTTTTAGAGCCGAAGTCCTCTGCGTGCTTTATTCTGAAGAGGTGGCTCATCTCTTCCTTTGAGGGAAAGGCGATACATCTTTCGGCGGTAGTCATTATAAACGGTTTAATATCCTCAAAGGTACAGCCGGTGAGCAGAACTGACCTGAGAAATTCCTTAGAGAAATCAACGGCGCCTTCTTTCATTGCCCTTATCAAATCGTTGTTAAGGAGTTCGACTGCCCTGCCAGAGTCCTTATCATCTTTAAAAACCGGCTCTACCATATCTGTTTTGGGATTTATTTTATAGCCGACAGTAGTGGGCTGGAGCGACCGTGCCCCCTCCTCAAACAGTTCCTCGAAGCGGGCAAATATCTGCTCAACAGCGGAAGCCCGCCTCTGGTCAAGAAGTATCCCAATGACAGTGTTCCTTGTTTCGTCAAAGTTGTATTGGCCAAGGTTGCTGAAGCCAAAGTAGAGGCCATAGACATGGGGATAGTCATGGCGCGGCATAAAAGTGTCCTGCAGGAATTTTTGAATCGAGGCGCTCCATCCAATATCTATGAAGGCCGTCTTGCCGGAGCCAAAAAAATGCAGTTGATTCAGATAT
>JADFXF010000038.1 GCA_015233685.1 Nitrospirota bacterium
CCGATAGCGATGGAAAAGGAGCTGCGCTTTGCAATAAGAGAGGGTGGCAGGACGGTTGGAGCCGGCGTCGTTACGGAAGTGTTGGAGTAGGGCTTTGAACGATAAAATACGAATCAAATTGAGGGCATACGATCACAGACTGCTTGACCAGTCAGTGAAGGAGATAGTGGATACGGTGCACAGGACGGGGGCAAGAATAGCCGGGCCGGTGCCGTTGCCGACGCATATACAGAAATTTACCGTATTGCGTTCGCCGCACGTTGATAAGAAGTCGAGGGAGCAGTTTGAGATAAGGACGCACAAGCGCCTTATTGATATACACGACCCGACACAACAGACAGTGGACGCGTTGATGCAGCTTGAGCTGGCGGCCGGTGTGGACGTAGAGATTAAATTATAGGGTATTAAGAAGGAAAAACAATGTCTGAAATAAATAGAAAAACTGGAATAATAGGGAAAAAATTGGGAATGACTCAGATGTTTGCCGAAAACGGCAATGTCTCGGTGGTGACGCTGATAGAGGCTGGCCCATGCGCGGTAATACAGGTAAAGACGGTTGAGCGTGATGGATACGCGGCCGTAAAGTTAGGGTTTCAGGAGATTCTCAAGCTAAAAAGGGTCAATAAGCCTACAAAGGGTATGTATGATAAGGTCGGGCAAAAGCCGCACAAGATGTTAAGGGAGTTCAGGCTTGACGCGGCGGGCGGTGGAAATGCCGGTGATAATACTAGCGCGTTGAAGGTGGGCGATGTGGTAACTGTGGCAGGATTCGCGGCCGGAGACCTCGTAAAGGTGAGTGGTATCTCCAAAGGCAAGGGTTTTCAGGGCGTGATGAAAAGACACAATTTCCGGGGCGGGCCGGGTTCGCACGGCTCAATGTTTAACAGGGCGCCAGGCTCAATCGGTGCAAGCTCTTACCCATCAAGGGTGTGGAAAAACTTAGGTATGCCAGGGCATATGGGCGCGGTTCGGGTGACGGTAAGTAATCTTGAGGTTATAGCCGTAAAACCAGAGCAAAACTTGCTGATAATAAAAGGCGCTGTACCAGGGCCAACCGGTAACATAGTGGAAATAACAAAATAATGAAGGCGAAGGTTTAAAGGGCGATATGGGCGACATGGGTGATAAAGGCGATATGTTGGAGATAGAGATAAAAGACATAAACAACAACACGGTGGGCAAGGTGGAATTGCCGGAGGATATCTTTGGGCTTGAACCGAGAAAAGACATCCTGCACGCAGTGGTAGTAAATTATCTGGCAAATCAGAGACAAGGCACGCACGCCACAAAGACCAGGGGACTGGTAAGAGGCGGCGGCAAGAAGCCCTGGAAACAAAAACACACGGGCCGCGCAAGACACGGAAGCATAAGGTCGCCACTGTGGAAGGGCGGAGGCACGACATTCGGCCCGCAGCCGCGCGATTATTCGTATAAGGTGAATAAGAAGCTCAGGAGGCTTGCGCTGAGGACGGCGTTGTCTGTGAAATTCGCAAGCAATGAACTTGTGGTTGTAGACGATTTAAAGTTGGAGCGTCCAAGGTCGGCGGATATAATAAGGATACTAAACAACCTTACGCTGCTGGGTTTGAAGGATGGTCATAGAAAGATATTGATTGTACTGCCGGAGAAAGACGATAACATAGTGCTCTCAGCCCGCAATATCGTGGGCGTAGATGTAGTGAGGGCAATGGATATAAACACTTACGATGTGCTGAACCACGACATGGTGCTTATGACAAGCGGCGCGATTACGGTAGTGAAAGGATTAAACGGCGATGAAAGACATATACTCGATAATTAAAAAGCCCCTGTTTACTGAAAAGGGCACATATTTAAAGGAAAATACCGGGCAGTTGCTGGTAGAAGTGGCAAAGGACGCCAACAAGATAGAGATAAAAAGGGCGTTTGAGGAGATATTTAAGGTGAAGGTCGATAAGATAGCGACGATAATACGGCCATCAAAGTGGAAGAAATACGGCAAGTTTATTGGTAAGACGCAGGAAAAGAAAAAGGCAATCGTAACCTTGAAAAAGGGCGAAAAGCTAGACTTTATAGAAGGTATATAGATATGGGAATAATCAGATATAAGCCAACGTCACCGGGCAGGAGATTTCAGACGGTCTCTGACTTTGCGAACCTGACGACTGACAAGCCGTATGAGCCGCTCCTTGCGAAGGTGAAAAAGACCGGCGGCAGAAACAACCTCGGGCGCGTGACCGCATGGCATCGCGGCGGTGGAGGCAAGAGGCAGTACAGGATAATAGATTTCAAGAGAGACAAGATGGGGATGTCTGCAAAGGTAGAGACCATAGAGTATGATCCGAACAGGTCGGCGCGCATAGCGCTCCTGAGGTATGCGGACGGGCAGAGGCGGTATATAATACTCCCTGAGGGCCTTCAGGTTGGCAGTGAGGTGACAAGCGGCTCTGATTCCGAGATAAAGGCGGGCAATGCCCTGCCACTCAAAGATATACCCTTAGGTACGGTAATCCATAACATTGAGATAAGAAAGGGCCAGGGCGGGAGGCTTGTCAGATGTGCAGGGGCATCCGCGCAGCTAGTGGCAAAAGACGCCAAATATGCGCAGATAAAGCTCACATCCTCTGAGGTGAGGCTTATTCCAATAGACTGCATGGCCACAGTTGGCCAGGTAAGTAACGCCGAGCACGAAAATATCTCAATCGGCAAGGCTGGAAGAAATCGCTGGATGGGAAAGAAACCCACAGTACGCGGCGTGGCAATGAATCCCATAGACCATCCGCTTGGCGGAGGCGAAGGAAAGAGTTCGGGCGGAAGGCCCCCGTGCAGCCCGTGGGGTAGTCCTGAAGGGGTTAAGACAAGGAAGAATAAGAGGACCGACAAATATATAGTGAGAAGAAGAAAGTGAAGGTGAATAAGAGGTGAAAAGATGCCCAGATCGGTAAAGAAAGGTCCATTTGTGGATGACAGCGTGCTGAGGAAGGTGAAGAAAATGTCTGACTCAGGCGAGAAAAAGATAATAAAGACATGGTCAAGGCGCTCGACCGTGATACCGGATTTTATCGGAATAACGTTCGCGGTTCATAATGGAAGGAAGTTCATACCCGTGTATGTATCGGAGAACATGGTAGGCCATAAGCTCGGTGAGTTTGCCCCGACAAGGATTTTTAAGGGGCATTCGGGAAGTAAAAAAACTACTGCCGTGAAGGGTAAATAACACTATGGAATCGAAAAAATTGACCACAGGCAAAGTTGAATCAAAGGCCATACACAGGTATGCCAGGATAACGCCCCAAAAGGCCAGAAGAGTTGCGAAACTGATAGTTGGAAAAGACGCGGGCACGGCAACGGTGATGCTGAAGTTCATGCCATACAGGGGTGCAAAGTTAGTGAATAAGATTCTCAGGTCTGCTATGGCAAATGCTGAGCAAAAAGAGGCGGCGGAGCCGGAGAAGATGAAGCTCGTAAACGTGTTCGTAGACCAGGGGCCGATGATGAGGCGGATGATGCCAAGGGCAATGGGAAGGGCAAATATTATAAAGAAGAAGACGAGCCACATTACTGTGGTTCTGTCTGAATAGCGTGGAGGTGGTTTTTGGGTCAGAAGACACATCCAACAGGTAACAGGTTGGGAATAATAAAGACGTGGGATTTTCGCTGGTACTTGAAATACGGTTATGCGCAGCAGCTCCACGAGGACCTGTTCATAAGCGGCTTTATAAAGGAGAAGCTCTATCACTCCGGAATTGGCAAGGTTGAAATAGAAAGAGCCGGTCAAAAGATAAAGATAATTATCCATACGGCAAGGCCTGGTATTATAATAGGCAAGAAGGGCGCCGAGGTCGAGAACCTGAAAAAGGAGGTCGAAGCGCACATCGGCAAGCAGGTCAGTATAGACATAAAGGAGATAAGAAAGCCGGAGCTTGACGCCCAACTGGTTGCGGAAAACATAGGCCTTCAGATAGAGAAAAGGGTGGCGTACCGCCGGGCAATGAAAAAATCCGTCCTGTCATCAATAAGGTTTGGCGCGCTTGGAATAAAAATAGCGTGTGCGGGGAGGCTCTCAGGTGCCGAAATCGCCAGGACAGAGTGGTATAAGGAGGGCAGGGTGCCACTGCATACGTTTAGGGCCGATATAGATTACGGCTATGCCCGCTCAAAGACGACATACGGGATAATAGGCGTTAAGGTATGGATATATAAGGGCGATATACTGCCCGAATCAAAGGCGTCAGCCTAGCGTGATTGTGGATGGCAATAGATTGAAAATAGAGATAAATATAGATCAGCCGAGAGTGCATAAGGAGCAGCCGAAATGTTAATGCCTAAGAAGGTTAAGTACAGGAAGATGATGAAAGGCAATATGAACGGCAAGGCCGCCAGAGGGGCCGACGTGTCCTTCGGAGATTTCGGGTTGAAGGCCCTTGAGCCTGGTTGGGTGACAAGCAGGCAGATTGAGTCGGCACGAATAGCCATAACAAGACACGCAAAGCGTGGCTGCAAGCTCTGGATAAGGATATTTCCCGATAAACCAATAACCAAAAAGCCCGCTGAAACCAGAATGGGTAAGGGAAAGGGTGCCCTTGAGTACTGGGTGGCGGTAGTGCAGCCTGGCAGGATAATGTACGAAGTATCAGGCGTAACGGAAGAGATAGCTAAGGAGGCGTTAAGGCTGGCCTCGTATAAGCTTCCCATAGCGGTAAAATTCGTAAAGAGAGAGGAGCCTGTGATATGAAGGCAAAAGAGCTGAGAAATCAAACAGTAGACGAGCTGAACGTGAAAGAGCAAGAGTTGAGGAAGGAACTCTTTAACCTGAGATTTCAGTCGGCCACAGGCGAGATACAAAACCCCAGGAGAATAAGGCAGATAAAGAAAGACGTGGCAAGGCTTCTGACGGTGAAAACAGAAATGGCCCCTAAGGAAAATGAGGCAGTGAGGAAAAAATATGCCTAAGAAAGTCTATACAGGGACGGTTGTGAAGGATCTTATGGATAAGACGGTAACAGTCGCGGTAAGTGAGCTTACGCAGCATCCCTTATATAAGAAGACCATAAAAAGGACAAAGAAACTGAAGGCCCATGACGAAGGGAATTTGTGTAAAAAGGGCGATACAGTAACGGTGATGGAGTCAAGGCCGATAAGTAAGACAAAGAACTGGGTTGTAATAAAACGTATGGAACAAGGGGCATAAAAAAATGATACAGGTAGAAACTGTACTTGATGTTGCCGATAACTCCGGCGCAAAGAAGGTGCAATGTATAAAGGTTCTCGGCGGCAGCAGGAGGAGATACGCCCGTATCGGCGACATAATAGTGGTGGCCGTGAAGGAGGCAATCCCTGAGAGCAACGTCAAAAAAGGCTCCAAGGCAAAAGCGGTAGTGGTAAGGACAAGGAAAGAGACGCGCAGGCTTGACGGCACATATATAAGATTCGCTCAAAATGCGGCAGTGCTGATAAACGCGGCAGGCGAACCCATAGGGACAAGGATATTCGGGCCGGTTGCCAGAGAACTAAGATGGAAGGAATTTACGAAGATTATATCTCTGGCGCCAGAAGTGCTATGAGACATACAATAGATTATAGAATAATGAGAGGACGGCAATGGGCTTAAGCATTAAAAAAGAAGACACAGTAGTAGTGCTGACTGGTAAAGGGAAAGGCAAGAAGGGCCGTGTCATACGGACGCACCCCAAGGATGACACAGTGCTCATTGAAGGCGTCAACATGATAAAGAAACACATGAAACCCAATAACCAGTACAAACAGGGCGGCATTATAGAGAAAGAATCCCCTATACACGTCTCCAAGGTGATGCTCGTGTGTTCAAGGTGTTCAAAGCCGACAAGGATAGGCAATGTTGCCCTTGACAGCGGGAAGAAGGTTCGTGTCTGTAAGAAATGCAAGGAGGTCATGGATTAGCGGCTATGTTACCCAGGTTAGAACAAAAATATAAAGAAGAGATAATACCGGCACTGACGAAGGCGTTTTCGTACAGGAACGTGATGGAAGTGCCCAAGCTGCAGAAGATAATACTGAATGTCGGCTTAGGCGAGGCGATTCATGACATCAAACTGCTTGATAGCGCGCAAAAGGAACTCGATATGATCGCCGGACAGAAATCAGTCGTGACGAAGGCGAAGAAGTCCATAGCGGGGTTTAAGCTCCGTAAAGGGATGCCGATAGGCTGTATGGTGACGCTGCGCGGGAGCAGGATGTACGAGTTTTTAGATAGATTTATCAGTTTGGCGCTGCCCAGAATAAGGGATTTTAAGGGAGTGTCTGGTAAATCCTTCGATGGGCGCGGGAACTATTCGGTAGGGATAAGGGAGCAGTTCATATTCCCTGAGATAGACTACGACAAGGTGAACATGGTGCATGGGCTAAACGTGGTTATCTGCACCACGGCCGGCAAGGATAAAGAAGGAAAGGCGCTGCTGAAGGAATTCGGAATGCCTTTCAGGGATTAAGATTCTTTATGATAATAAAATTCTTTATGAGATTAAATTCGGGGCGATAGGGGTTATATGGCAAAGACATGTTTGATAGAAAAGAATAAAAGGACGCCTAAGTTTAAGGTGAGGGCGTACAACCGGTGCCAGTTATGCGGCAGACCGAGGGCCTTTCTAAGGAAATTCGGGATGTGTCGTATATGTTTTAGGATGCTTGCATTGCAAGGAAAAGTGCCCGGCGTAATAAAATCAAGCTGGTAGGGGTGAGACTATGATGACTGATCCGATAGCGGACATGTTGACGAGAATGAGAAACGCAATTATGATAAAGGCGGAAAAGGTGGACGTGCCGGCCTCAAGGATAAAGCTTGAGATAGCAAAACTGCTCAAAGAAGAGGGTTTTATCAGGGCATATAAGATACTCAAGGATAAAAAGCAGGGAGTGCTGAGGATTTCGCTGAAGTACGTAGAGAGCAAGAGCATTATAACCGGTCTCAAGCGCGTAAGCAAGCCCGGGCGCCGTGTCTATGCGGGATATAAAGACGTACATGAGATAATGGCAGGCGTGGGGATAGTAATTATGACCACCCCCAAAGGGATATTAACAGACAGTGTGTGCAGGAACGAGAAATTGGGCGGAGAGGTTATCGCCTACATCTGGTAATATATAAAAGGAGAACAGAGAGATGTCCAGGGTAGGGAAGAAGCCAATTGAGATACCGGGCGGGGTGACTGTGACGGCCACCGGCAGCGCCGTGGTTGTAAAGGGCGCAAAGGGTGAGTTGAGCTGGAGTGTGCCAGATTTGATGAAACTGACCATTAACGGTAATATTCTGACTGTGGAAAGGGCGGGAGACACAAAGAACGAGAGGTCTCTGCACGGTTTGACCAGAAGTCTGCTAAGCAGCATGTGCGAGGGCGTCTCAAAGGGATTTACGAGGGATATGGAGTTGGTGGGAGTGGGTTACAGGGCGCAGGTCAAAGAGGATAAGATAGAGTTTGCCATGGGGTATTCCCATCCCGTAATATTTCAACTGCCCAAGGGTATCTCCGCGGAAGTTGATAAAAAACAGACAAAGCTGACCCTTAGAGGCATTGACAAACAGCTTCTGGGGCAGATGGCCGCTGATATAAGGAGCATCAGGCCGCCCGATGCCTATAAAGGCAAGGGGATTAGATATGCCAATGAGTCAATCAAGCTAAAGCCTGGTAAAACCGGGACGAAGTAATACTGAGCGAGGTCTTGAGTTAATGATAGAAAAAATTGAGCTGAGAGAAAAAAGACACAAGCGGGTAAGGGCAAAGGTGTCCGGCACGCAGGAGCGGCCGCGCCTTACAGTATATAAAAGCCTGAGCCATATGTATGCTCAGATGATAGATGACGAGCGGGGACATACCCTCGCGTTTGCGTCAACCCTTGACAAGTCGCTAAGAACAGATGCCGGTCATAAGGGCAATGTCGCGGCGGCAAAAAAGGTCGGTGCCCTGATAGCGCAAAAGGCAAAAGAAAAAGGGATAAGCAAGGCGGTGTTCGATAAGGGCGGATTCAAATATCACGGCAGGGTGAGGGCACTCGCCGAGGCGGCAAGGGAAGCCGGCCTGGAGTTCTGATGAGCCCGGAAAGCGTGGAAGTCCAGAAAAGTTGGAAGGATAGAGATAGTCGGGATGATGGCAGATGATGATTGTAGATATGGAAGGCGTAAACAGGAGGTATAGTGGGTAGAATAGATCCGAGTGAGCTGACACTTCAGGAGAAGGTCATATTCATAAACCGTGTCGCGAAGGTAGTGAAAGGTGGGAGGAGGTTTTCCTTCAGCGCCCTCGTAGTGGTAGGGAATGGCGAGGGAATCGTAGGCATCGGCAAGGGTAAAGCAAACGAAGTACCAGAGGCAATCAGAAAGGCGGTTGAAAAGGCAAAGAAGGCGTTGTTCAAATTTCCGATAAAGGACGCCACTATACCGCATAGGATAACCGGTCACTATGGTGCCGGCGTAGTGGTGCTCAATCCGGGCAGAGAAGGAACAGGCCTCATAGCGGGCGGCCCTGTAAGGGCAGTGCTGGAGGTCGCTGGCGTACACAACGTAGTGGCGAAGTCCATTGGCTCTTCGAATGCCTTTAACGCAGTGCGGGCGACATTCAATGGGTTGTCCCTGCTGAAAGACCCCGAGGTAGTGCTAAAACTGAGGGGCAGGGGCGAAGATTCGACCCGTGAAAGTTCCACGGCAAAGCAGGTATAGATATGATTAAGATAACCCTGATGAGAAGCTACGAAGGATTAAACGAAAGGATGAGAGACACGCTGAGGGCACTTGGTCTGCGTAAGCGCCACATGACTGTGATAAAAAAGAAAAACCTCGCAATTGATGGCATGATAAGAAAAGTATCCCATCTGGTGAAGGTTGAGTTGGTTGAGGCGGCCTGAGGGCCGCGGTTCAATACGTGATGGAGGTTTAATAAAGTGAAATTAGATGAGCTTGCCCCTAAAGAAGGCAGCACAAAAAATAACAAAAGGGTAGGCCGGGGCTGCGGCAGTGGGCACGGAAAGACCTCGTGCAAAGGGCACAAGGGCCAGAAGGCACGCTCAGGCGGCGGTGTTGCACGGGGCTTTGAGGGCGGACAGATGCCGCTTCAGCGCAGACTGCCAAAACGAGGCTTTAAGAACCATCCGTTTAAGATAGAATGGGCAATCATAAATATTCAGGATATAGATGATAAGATAGACTCCGGCCTCATAGAGGCTGGCGTTGAGGTGACGCCGGAGCTGTTGTTCAAGTATCGGATTATAAAGAAGATACACGCGGGGCTGAAGGTACTTGCAACGGGTGAGCTGAAGCGTGCGGTCGTCATAAAGGCCAATGTGTTTAGTAAGAGGGCAGTAGAGAAAATAACCGCCGCCGGCGGGCAAGCCGTGGTCCTGGGTTAGGGGATATATGCTGAGGGTTAACTATTGAGTTTATTAAACAGTTTTCAGAATATATTCAGAATAGAGGAACTGAAAAAAAGGCTGTACTTTACGTTTGCACTCCTGACCGTTTATAGAATAGGCGCTCATGTTCCTACGCCCGGTATTGACGGCGAGCAGTTGAGTAAGTTTCTGACTGACAAGGGCGGCGCTTTGATGGGGTTTTTCGATATGTTCTCAGGCGGAGCGCTCTCCAGAGTGACAATCTTTGCACTTGGTATCATGCCCTATATCAGCGCGTCTATTATCTTTCAGCTCCTTACTGTTGTCATCCCGGCTATTGGCAAACTGGCCAAAGAGGGTGAGGAAGGGCGTAAGAAGATCACTCAGTACACAAGATACGGCACAATAGTTATCAGCCTTATTCAGTCCTTCGGTATAGCTGTGGGGCTTGAGACAATGGCAAACGGGCAGTTTATCCACAACCCCGGATGGGGTTTCAGGCTGGTAACAATGATAACGCTGACGGCCGGTACGACATTTATCATGTGGCTTGGCGAGCAGATAACAGAAAGAGGGCTGGGAAACGGCATATCGCTCATAATATTCGCAGGCATCGTGGCGCGGCTTCCAAACGCGGTAGTGAGCACGGGACGCCTTATAAAGGCCGGTGAGATTTCAATTATATTGATGGTGATCGTGTTCGTGCTGATGATAGGCGTCATAGCCGGTATTATCTACATGGAGCGGGGGCAGAGGAAGATCCCTGTGCAGTATGCCAAGCGCGTAGTGGGCAGGAAGATGTACGGTGGGCAGAGCACGCACCTGCCGCTTAAGATAAACACATCGGGCGTTATACCGCCCATATTCGCGTCTTCTATTATCATGTTTCCGGCGACGATTGCCGGGTTTATCGCCATACCGTGGGTGCAGTCATTTGCAAAGCAGCTTGCGCCCGGCTCTGTGGTGCATGACTTGATATATGTTGCCATGATTGTGTTTTTCTGCTATTTTTATACCGCTATTGTGTTTAATCCAGTGGATATTGCTGATAATCTGAAGAAATACGGCGGCTATATACCGGGGATAAGGCCGGGGAAAAATACGTCGGACTACATATTCAGGGTGCTGTCGAGACTTACATTTGTGGGCGCCATATATCTGTCTGTTGTCTGCGTGCTGCCTGGTATCCTGATAAGTAAATTTAACGTGCCGTTTTACTTTGGAGGCACATCACTTCTGATAGTCGTTGGGGTCGCCCTTGATACGGTCTCGCAAATAGAGTCGCATCTGCTGACAAGGTCGTATGACGGTCTGTTGAAAAAGGGCAGGGTAAAGGGCAGGAGATAGTCCCTGAAACAAGCGTGTGATAATAATTAAATCAGATGAGGAGATAAGCAAGATAGGCAGGGCGTCAAAGATAGTGGCGGAGACGCTGAGACTACTGGGGGAGGTAATTGTCCCCGGTATAACGACAAGAGATATTGAGATACGCGCGGAGGACATAATAAAGAGCAACAATGCAACATCGGCATTTAAGGGATACAGAGGGTATCCGGCGAACCTGTGCATATCGGTGAACAATGAGGTGATTCACGGGATACCGTCAAGAAAGAGGGTGCTGAAAGACGGCGATATCGTGAGCCTTGACGTGGGCGTCATATATGACGGGTATATAGGCGACGGTGCGTGGACCTACCCTGTGGGGAAGGTATCAAGGGAGACAATGAGATTGCTGGCGGTTACAAGGGAATCGCTCTATAAGGGTATAGAAAAGGCGAGGGCAAATAACAGGGTGTCCGATATATCGCATTCGATACAAACACATGTGGAAGGGTGTGGGTATTCGGTTGTGAGGGCATTTGTGGGGCATGGCGTGGGAAGGTCTCTGCATGAGGAGCCGCAGATACCGAATTATGGGCTTCCGAACAAGGGGCCAAGACTGAAAAAGGGTATGGTGCTGGCTATAGAGCCGATGGTAAACGCGGGTGGCTATGAGGTCGCGGTATTGAAAGATGGCTGGACGGCGGTGACGCTGGACGGGTCAATGTCGGCGCATTTTGAGCATACAGTTGTGATTACCGAAGATGAGGCCGGGATTTTAACTCAATTAAATTAATCGTGGATAAAATGGGAAAAAATGGCAAAAGAAGATAACATTGAGGTGCAGGGAACTATCCTTGAGGCGCTGCCTAACGCGGTGTTCAGGGTTGAGTTGGACAACAAACAGGTGATAATGGCATATGTATCCGGCAAGATGAGGATACATTACATAAAGATTTTGCAGGGAGATAAGGTACTTGTCGAGCTGTCGCCGTATGATTTGACAAAGGGAAGAATAACATACAGGTATAAATGACCATGGAGGGACGATGAAAGTGCGATCATCTGTAAAGCCAATGTGTACAAAGTGTAAGCTGATTAAGAGGAAGGGAGTTGTCAGAGTGATCTGCGAAAATCCTAAGCATAAACAGAGACAAGGATAAAGAGGAGTTTATGGTATGGCAAGAATAGCAGGCGTAGATTTGCCTAAGAAAGAGAGGATAGAAATCGGGCTGACGAGGATATTCGGGATAGGCCGCGCGACATCGAAGAAGATAATCGAAGAGACGGGCATAGATCCGAATGTTAGAGTAAACAACCTGACAAGCGAAGATGTTGCAAAGATAAGGGCGGTCATAGACAGGGACTGCAAAGTGGAAGGTGACTTAAAGAAAGAGATCTCAATGAATATAAAGAGATTGATGGACATAGGATGTTACAGGGGGCTGCGCCATAAGCTTGGGCTTCCCGTAAGAGGGCAACGGACAAAGACGAACGCCAGGACAAGACGTGGGCCGGCAAAGTCTTCTATTAAGAAAAAAGGAGGTAAATAATGCCGCCCAGGAAACGTAAAGGGCCGAAGAAAGAGAAAAAAAGAGTGGCCAACGGTGTAGCGCACGTGCAAACGACGTTTAACAATACATTGGTAACGATAAGCGACACGATAGGCAATGTGCTGGTGTGGTCAAGTGCCGGGAGCCTTGGTTTTAGAGGTTCAAGAAAGGGTACGCCCTATGCGGCGCAGATGGCAGCCGACACTGCGGCTAAAAAGGCGATGGAAATGGGAATGAAGCAGATAGATGTGTTTATAAAAGGCCCGGGCGCGGGCAGAGAATCGGCGATAAGGGCTATTCAGGCTGCCGGTATTGATATAAATGTAATCAGGGACGTTACGCCAGTCCCACATAATGGATGTAAACCTCCAAAAAGGAGGCGTGTGTAGCTATGGCAAGATATAGAGACGCGTTGTGTAAGCTATGCAGACGTGATGGAGAGAAACTGTTTCTGAAAGGGGTCAGGTGTACTACTGATAAGTGCGCCATAGATAAGCGAAAATACCCGCCCGGCCAGCACGGCCAGAGGAGGGGAAAACTCTCTGACTATGCCGTTCAATTGAAGGAAAAGCAAAAGGTAAAGCGTATATACGGACTGTTAGAAAAGCAGTTCAGCAAGTATTTTAAGGAAGCGGAAAAGAAAAGGGGCATCACCGGAGAGCTTCTCTTACAATATCTTGAGCGAAGGCTTGACAACATAGTTTACAGAATAGGGTTTACGTCAAACAGGAACCAGGCCAGGCAGTTGGTTTTACACGGGCACTTCCGCGTTAACGGTAAGAAGGTCAACATACCATCGTACAGCGTTAAGGTGGGGGACGTCATAGAGGTTCACGAGGCAAGTAAAAAATTGAGCGTCTTCGGTGAAAATCTTCAGAGGCAGCAGCACGAGGGAGTGCTATCGTGGCTGGAGGTTGATTTTATCGGCTTTAAAGGCAAGGTCTTGCATGTGCCGGGCAGAGACGATATTCCGCTGGCTGCCAAAGAACAGCTGATCGTTGAGTTTTATTCAAGATAATTAAACGGAGGCATTATGTTGCTTGAAAATAGTGGGTTTCAGCTACCGGAAAACGTGTATTTTGAGGAAGAGACGTTTACGGATACCTATGGTAGGTTAATTGCTGAACCATTGGAAAGAGGGTATGGCATAACGATTGGAAATGCGCTGAGGAGAGTTCTTTTGTCCTCTATTGAAGGCGCCGCCATTACCTCTGTTAAGTTTGAAGGTGTGTATCATGAATTCTCAACGATAAAGGGTGTTAAAGAGGATGTTGTGCAAATAGTGCTGAATCTTAAGAAGCTCAGATTCAGGCTCCATGGCGACGAGGAATTGAACGCGACAATAGGTGTCAGCGGCAGCGCTGTCGTTACGGCAAAGGACATAAAGGCAAGTGCAAGGCTGGAGATGCTGAATCCTGACGCTCACATAGCCACACTGGACAGGGATTCCGAGTTCAAGGTTGAACTGCGCATCAACAAGGGGCGGGGTTATATTCCATCTGAGGAGATGCTCAAAGAAGGGATGCCTCTGGGGACGATAACGATAGACGCGATTTTTACGCCGATTAGAAAGGTTATTTTTAACGTGGAAAAAACCAGAGTGGGAAAGGCGACCGACTATGACAAACTGCTCCTGGAGATTTGGACAGACGGCAGTATAGACCCTAAGGCTGCCCTTGCGAAGGCCACAAAGATACTGACGAAACATATGAGCTATTTTTCTCTCATAGAGGTTGTGGAAGAGGAAGTAGAGGAGGAGGATAAGGAAGATGCCGCGGCGGTGGAAGACTCCCCTGTCATAAGCAGCCCTGAACCGGTTGAGCTGAATGTCCTGCCTGGCAAGGAATTTAACAGAAATCTCCTGAAAACTGTTGACGAGCTGGAGTTTTCCGTGAGGTCGCAGAATTGCCTCAAGAATGCCGACATCAAGTATATTTATGAGCTGGTTCAACGAAATGACCATGAGATGTTAAAGATGAAAAATTTTGGTAGAAAATCTCTTGACGAAATACGGGAGGTACTGCTGACTCTGGGGCTTGATTTTAATGTTAAGATAGATATGGATGCCGTCAGAAGGGAACTGAAAATAGAAAATGGAGGAGGCTGACCATGCGCCATAAGATAGACGCCAGACATTTCAACAGGACGGCAAATCAGCGAAAGGCCTTGTTCAGGAGCCTGATAACCGCCGTGCTGGAGTATGAGAGAATAGAGACAACCTTAATCAAGGCCAAGGCCGTCAAAGGGTTAGTCGAGAAGATGGTTACACTAGGCAAAAAAGGGGATTTGCACGCCAAACGTACGGCTCTGGCAAACATTCCAAACAGGAAGGTTATAGCTAAGCTGTTCGCTGATATCGCCCCGCGTTTTGCGGACAGAAACGGTGGATATCTCAGGATTGTCAGGACTCGCAGGAGATTGAAAGACCAGGCGGAGATGGCGGTTCTGGAATTCGTTGATTATGTTGTTTCCATCCCTCCCGCGAAGGATGACGAGAAAAAGGATAAGTCATAATGCAGGATATCCTATGGATTATATTGTTTCTCGCGGCATGGATAGTCTTGCAGGTGTTTGTCCTGCCAAGGTTCGGTGTCAGAACCTGAGCGTCGAATCTTAAGGAGTCGTGTGCTCCTAAAAACGATGTCAAGCCGGACAATACTAAGACGGGCCGATGACGTGTCAGTGGACATGATTGCCTTGAGCCTGGTGTGCGGCCCGATATGTGGATTACGTGGATAAAATATACGAACTGGTAAATAGCAAGAAGAAAGATTACAGGAAATATGACTTTACGCAGGAGCAGGGCGACGCCTTAAAGTCCTTTTTTGACCTGGCGCAAGAACTGAACGACATTGAAGACCTGTATAGCTTGTGTGTGGTTATTCCTAAGGTATTTCTTAATCTTGACGCTAAGCTCTACCTCACCGGGCAGAAGACCACAAACATGGTGCTTTTTGCCAGGACTGAGGAGAGTGATGAGTATATAAACGCGCCGATGCCACAGCATATCATGCCTACCGACAAGCCGTACAGATTTAAAGACAGCCTTATTTTGACCATCCGGGGGAAAAAATTTCAGACTGACTCATCCACTAACCCCGACAATATTCTGGGTTTTCTGGAGGTATATCCTAATACAGGCCTTAACGAGGCCGATGAACTGTTTCTTGAGAAGTACGCTAACCGCATAGGATACAATATTCACAACAGATACCTGCAGAATAAAAACATTGAGCATCTGAAATTTATACAAACCCTCGTTGCCGACATTGAGCATAATATTATCGTTCCCAATATGATATTCAAATTATTTTTGCGAAGGCTCAAGGGTAAGATAGCTAAAAACACGGAAATAGAAAAACTCCTTATAGCATACGCCATTGAAGACCAGTGCGATACTATCTGCATTGAGCGGCTGCTTGATGAGCTTACAGAGGTCAATATAGGGCTTACGGATGAGTTTCAGAGCATTGAGAGGCACTACAAGAGCACGACATTGTTTTTAGAGACCCTGCTTCGCAAAAGCCATTTCGACAAGGGCCACCTCACGCTGCGCACAAAGTCCTGCAACATGCGCCGCGATGTCATAATTCCCCAACTGGAGAGATTCCTCGAAAGATTCGACGAGATGGGAATTGAGGTTGATGGAAGCAGCTGCGGCACAGAGGGTGATGCGATTATCAGTGTGGTTGACGTTGGGCTAATTGCCCAGGTATTTGCGAATCTATTTTCCAATGCACTGAAATATGCCTCCGTTGTTATTACGCCGACCAGAGAGAATAAGAAATTTATGAGATATGGGCGTGAAATAATAAAAGACTATTTTGGCCCGGGTAAGGATGGTGTGAAGTTTAATGTGTTCAGCTCAGGGCAGCATATAAAGCCGGAGGAGAGGGCCAGGATATTTGAAGAGGGCTATAGAGGCTCAAATGTGGCACAAAGGCCGGGCACAGGGCATGGCCTGACATTTATCAAAAACGCGGTTGAAATACACGGGGGCGTCTTTGGCTATGAGCCTGTTGACCTTGGCAATAATTTTTATTTCGTCCTGCCTGTATAGTGCATTCGGATATGGCACCAAATAATTTGTCAGATAATTCATTAAATAATTTGGCAAAGAGGATTTCTGATGTTCATAGGCGGATTTGCCACGCGGCGATGAGGGTAGGCAGGGCACCTGAAACGGTGCGTCTTGTGGCCGTGACGAAACATTTTCCAGTCAGCGTTGTCTCTGAGGCGGTTGAGCTGGGTCTCAGGGTCTTTGGTGAAAGTTATGTCGGTGAGGCCGCGTCCAAGCGTGAAACGATCCTTCGGGAAGACCCCTCATCCAGCGTGTCGTGGCATCTCATTGGCCATCTGCAAAGAAATAAAGTGAAAAAGGCCGTTGCCACCTTCGACTGCATTCATTCCATTGACTCTGCCGCCCTTGCCGAAGAGGTTGACGCCCACGCCGCAAGGGCCGGTAAGATTCAAGACATCCTCATACAGGTGAAACTCTCGGAGGAGGACACAAAGACAGGGATTGAAGAGGACAGGGTGTTTGCCCTTGCAGAGCGAATAACGAGTTCTCATAAGAACCTCAATCTGATTGGCCTGATGGCAATGCCGCCGTTTTTTGAAGACCCTGAGCTGTCGAGGCCGTTTTTCAGGAGATTAAAAGACATAAGGGACGACCTCGCAAAAAGTGGGATTGCCCTTGCTGAGCTGTCCATGGGGATGTCAAATGATTTTGAGACGGCAGTCGGGGAGGGCGCCACGATGGTCAGGGTTGGCAGCGAGATATTTGGTGAAAGATAATACAACAGCTGACCCATGGCGCTGTATTAACCCCGCGCGGCTCATGGACATATTCATTGAGCTTGTTCAGATAGACTCGCCGTCGTATAATGAGCGGGAGATAGCCTCAAGGCTCACCAAACATCTGATTGACCTTGGGCTTAGCGTGGAGTTTCAGCAATATGGCAAATCATTCAACCTGATAGGACGAAAGCACGGGAAGCTCAGAGGTGTTGCTCCTATTATGTTGAGCAGCCACATGGATACGGTGGAATCCACCAAAGGGTTGAAATCAATACGCGAGGGCGGCGTTGTCAAAACCGATGGTGGCACTATACTTGGGGCGGATGACAAGAGCGGCATTGCGGAGATTCTTGAGGCCCTCTACGTGCTGAAAGAGCAAGGCCTTCCGCACGGCGATATTGAGGTGGTACTGACGTCTGCCGAGGAGCGCGGCCTTATCGGGGCACAAAATCTTAATTTCGATAGTCTTAAAAGTCGTATAGCCCTTGTGCTTGACTGCAGCGGCGGAATTGGCAGGGTTGTCCTTGCCGCCCCTACGCACGACATCTATGAGATGCACATAACCGGCAGGGCGGCGCACGCTGGCATAGAACCGGAACGCGGCACGAGCGCCATCAAGGCCGCCGCTAACATTATTGCCGCAGTGCCGGATGGCCGCATAGACCCCAATACGACGGCAAACATCGGAACAATTCAGGGCGGCACCGCAACGAACATCGTCCCCAAAGAAGTAACTATAACGGGAGAGATTAGAAGCCATGACGCCGAGGCCCTGCAGAGGACTAAAAATGCCATCTTTGATACCGCCCGAAGGTTGGCCAAAAAAAATCAGGTAAAAATAGAAATCAGGGAGAATCGCCAATATAACGGGTTTCATATAAGCGAGGCGGATGAGTTCGTAAGGCTGATTAAAAATGTATGCGAAGACCTCCTGATAACCCCTGAGTTTATATCGTATGGCGGCGGCTCAGACGCAAATATTTATAATCGCAATGGGATAAAATCCCTCGTAATCTCGTCGGGGATGCAAATGCCCCATACAACAGACGAGTACATAAAAGAGGAAGACCTCTCAAAGGCCGCCCTCATGCTGCTTGGCGTGATTAGGGCGATGGCTGACGATAGCAAAATGTGAAGTATATTTACTTATAAGAGCAATGCGTTGTAGCATGTTTGCCCTGTATCAGTCATGAATTAAATATTGTGTCCCCTGAATTCTTATTGCATACCATCACCATTTGATATTGTCTTTGTTTTTTCTGGTTTAGGCTTCATAAAGTTCATGATGTTTTGATGATGATGGTTGATTTTGTAAGCATAAGGATAGCCAAAAGGATATAGAGGTTTGACTGTTTGTAGTAAAACAATTGTGCCGCAGAAAACAAAACCTATTTCTTGCATGAAGCGAACAATGTCCGCTTGAACACAAGTTTCAGCCTTATTGACGGTGAAATCACTAATGATAATGGAACAGTATTTGCCTTCATGCAACTTAAGAAATGCTTTTGACATTATTTCCCTCAATGCTATGATAAAATCAACATAATTTTCAAAATTACCCAAGTCGTTTTTGTGGTCAGTATAGCATTGTAGGCCATCTCTTGCGCCCATGCGGTAAAGTTTTCCGTTGTTGTGGCGCGTTCCTTTAGATGAATTGCGCAGGATATTGTGATAGGGTGGTGAAGTAACAATATAATCTATAGGGGCTATCGCTTCAAGTTTATCGTTGGCGTCTCCTACGATGTAGAAGTAATCTGAATAGCCATTCTCCTTGAGGCGTTTATCGGCGACATTCTTATAGTCAGGATTTAGGGCGACCCCAATAGCATGTCTGCCGAGCTTATTAGCGGCAAGCAAAGTTGTGCCACTACCTACAAATGGATCCAGAACCGTCATGCTTATACCAAGTTGCGTTCATAAAAGTAACTATATTTTTTCAAGTCTGTCATTCCAGCCTACGAGCGGCAGTCCAGTCCTTACACCGTTTTCTTAAAGACTGGATTCCTGCTTTCGCAGGAATGACAAAATTACTCATACGAACGCAACTTAGTATGAGATGTTGTGATACGTTAAGGCATTACCGTTCACTTAACATATCGGGAGGATAGCGATGATTTTTAATAAGAAGGCTATAGACATATTTTGGATTAACTGCGGTGGAATGTCACTTATACTATTTCTAATACTAATATGCAATAATACACTTATCAAGAAGGAGGTAAGTGTATGGCAAGACGATCAGGAGGTAGGGAGCAATTGGAGCAGGCAAACAAGGTACTGTCAAAGGCACGTACTGTAGGAGAGTTGAAGCAAGCGCAAGCAGTGATATTGCCACTGGAATACGGGTTTTCGATAGAGCAAACAGCATCGGTAATAGGAGTGTCGAAAGGTTGGGCAT
>JADFXF010000039.1 GCA_015233685.1 Nitrospirota bacterium
TCCGGAATCGTATTTGGCTTGAGGATGTGCTGCGACAGATTCCGGACAAGCCGGAATGACAGACTAAGATATTTCATAAATACGCTAATCACTGATTATTAATGCTCATATGATTTAGAAATAGAATAAGTCCTGATATGAGCCATTACCTCCAAGAAAATCCCAAAATTCATTTGCAACTTTTAACTCATTATCTATGTCTAACATTCCACGCATTGTCCAGCGATTATAGTCGGCTGGCTCATAAGGATTATAAGGTATTGCAATAAGGGTTTGAACGTTTGCCGTTGGGTTCGTTGCAAGTGTTGCGGCGACCCATTCTAACAGTGTTCTCTTGAATCCCTTAAATTCACCGGCATTGGGTTTTGCTGTCTTGAGATCAATGAAAAAGATCGTTCCGTCATGAGCAACGAGCTTAATGTCGGCTTTTGTCAGCCTGACTGGTCTCATCTCGCCCTGAGTACAAACCGATCTTATTGCATCGGTTTCATCAGGTTTGTTTGGATATATATCAGATGTTTTAGCTGTTGCTAACCTATCAATGATGTTTTGAATAACTCTTTGCGCGTCTGTTGAAATTTGTATTCCCACAGTCTGTTGCGATTCTGCGGTTACGTAATTTGACGAAGATAATGCCAATGCAACTGGTTCAAAAATACTTGTGCCAAAATTTGTGTTTAAAGAATGTATGAAAGAATATAAAGCCAGCCTGTCTTTACCAAGTAGCCTTGTATGAAAAGGCATATACGCTGGTTCTGGGTTGTATTTTTGGAATTTACGCCTTAAGGCATTACGCAATACATGTTCAACATTAGTAATTTGTTCTTGCGATAGAGTCACGGGGTTCTCTTTAAATGGAAAATGGTTTCGGAATATGCACCTTTGTCTTTCTCCGTGCGGTTTAATACAGGGCGTTTATATTGATTAACGATTTGCAGTCCGGCTTCTTTGGCAATAGCAGGATATATGTTGTATTTATCATTTGCGACAAGGAAAATATCGTAATCTTCCGCCAAAAACTTCTTGCAATTATTGACAACATCTGTGATCCCATGAATATAACTCTCTTTTGCTTCCCTGCTTTGGCCCTTATAAAGCGGGCCGATCTCCAAAATATCTTTTCTTTCAAATCCAAACAAATCATAAGCGTAAGCATGTTGTTCATGGTAATTGATTAGACCAATATATGGTGGGCTGGAAAAAATCCCTTTGATTTTTTGCTTGTCTGCTAAATCAGCAAAGGCAGGGTTTCTTTTCCTAAGCTCTCCCAAAATGTCTATCGTTCGGCTGTCTCCCGTTAAACAGACCTGAAACGTAGGAGTCCTCAGGCAGTTAAACTGCACTAAGCGTTTGACTGTGTCTTTCGTATAAGTTTCCCACCATTTGAGGATTGAGAAGATCGGCTTGCACATCTTCCCGTGTTTGGCACAATAATATGTTGACGTGATAGGTTCGTACAAAGTCGCAAGGTCTGCGTGAGTCGTTGCCCTGCAGGAACGGATAGTTCTGCTCAATATAACGCTTATGATATTTTTTGTATCGTCGTTTGTTATTTTACAGATTTCGTCCAACACGAAATTGATCTCGTCCCTTATGTGCTGTGAATACCACTTATCAAGGAATGTATCCGTCTCGTCTTGTCTTAGCTTTATACCATATTGCTCTACGAGGTTATTGAACGTCGGCAAGAACTTCTTTGCTTTTTCAGAACCATACCTGTCTTCATCGATTTCTCCACGCTTTAGCCGATATTTATAATCTGGAACAGGAAAATATTCATTGTTAAATTTATAAAGTGATTGCAGGAGTTTCTCTTCAAACTCAATCGTGCGCGAGTTGGCAAGAAATATTTTGAGCGCTTTTGTAATCCTGTTGATTTCTGCCTGAACGTCAGACATATTGTAAGAGGTTACTTTGACATTGCCGATTAAGGCGTTGAAAGCAGAAACATCAATTCCTATAGCGTGCATCCCCAATTCGCTGGACTGCACCATAGTTGTTCCACTGCCTGAAAAGGGGTCCAAAACGATGTCGCCCTGTTTGAAACAGACTTCTTTTTTGAAGCGGTCTGTGTGGCTGTCGAGAAAGTATTCCACGAGTTGGGGTATAAATTTACCTTTATAAGGATGCAGGCGATGTACATGTTTTGTAGTCTCGGCTTCCTTGTATTTATCAAAGGATAAGGCCCAGTTTAAATCTTCACCAAGTTGATTTTTCCATGAATGCTCTCTATTGCCGTTATATGATTTGTAGTAGCATTTCAACTCCTGTTTGGAAACCCGGGTTGAGCCATTGCCTTGAAGTTTCTTTATCAACCCGTATTGGATGAGATAAGAAATATTTGAGGGCGTTACGGTTTTAGCTAAATGTTCAGTTGCCCACTCACTGGCTTCTTTAATGGTCACCAGGTCATCACTATTTTCTGTTTCTTTTTTTATTTCACCTATAGATTGCAAACCGTACATGTTCCCGATGTCCCTTCGCAGACGTTATAATGACGTGGACCAAGCCCGCCAACAACCGTTTCATTTCCCCCCCGCATATGCAACTTTCCCACGTTTACTTGCCTGAACCCGGGTAAGGCAGGGTTTTCAGGTTGTAGTTTGGAACTGTGGTGGTGGTAGTGGATGTTTGGGCGTTGTTTGTTTTTGGCTTACTTTGTGCTGGTTTGTTTGTAGTATCAGCCGATGGCTTCTGTTCGGTACCTGACTTAACCGCGGGCTGCCCGCTTGCCGTTGTGTCCGCCCCATATGAAGATGAAACAAAATACGTCAACGCCAACACCAATGCCGCAACAACTAACGCCGCTTTCTTACATGTCTTCATCGCATACCTCATATGATATTCCTCCTCGCGCTTTTTTGCCGACATGATTAATTATACCATACATGCCGCATTCGGGTAAAGAAAGGGTTTTCTAATACTTATGCGTATTGGTACAATAATTACAAGAAATTATGAGCCATTTGGAAGGCATTTCAGGGGTTGTCCTTGCCGGTGGGGAAAATACGCGCTTTCCCTCGCCTAAGGCGTTTATTGAAATCGGCGGGGAGGCGATAATTGACAGGTCTCTGCGTCTGATGGCGGCACTCTTTGACGAGATTATCATCAGCACAAATCAGCCGGAGATGTATTTCCCTAAGTGCGAAGTCTTAATTGGAGATGTGTCAACGCAACGGGGACCGGCAACCGGCATTCTCTCCTGCCTGTTAAATATCAGAAACGACAGGGCGTTTTTTATGGCGTGTGATATGCCTTTTGTTAACCCGAAGTTGATTGCCCTTCTCGCCTCCTGTTCTCTGAACTATGACGCCGTCGTCCCATTTCACATGGGAAGGCCGGAGCCTCTTATTGCGGTCTATCATAGGAGGATAGTCCCAACGCTGGATAAATCTATCGGCGACGGAGTGAAATCCCTTGCCGCGATTCTGAAAACGATTAATACAAAGTATGTCGAAGAGGAACAATTGCGCCGCGTTGACGAGGATGGCCGCAGTTTTATAAATATAAATACACCGGCGGATTTACTAAACATTGATAATCGGCGTTAAAATAAGTTATGATTAAATTATGAAAGGCAGTGAAGCAAAAAATGTGAGACCCCCCGTGGTTTTGCGAGGAGGTGGTGTATGAATTTTTTAACTATACCTCATTTATTGGTCATCCTTGTGGTGGTTCTGGTGTTATTTGGTGGGCAGAGGCTCCCTGAGTTGGGTAAAGGGATGGGCGCTTTTATAAAAAATCTGAAAAAAGGTATGAGCGACCATGATGAGATTGACGTAGCACCTAAAGCACCTAAAGCACCGGAAGCGGCACCGGGAGCGGCTAAGGAAGAGAAGGCAGCAAAATAGGTCGCTATGAAAAGAGGTCCTGCCGTTGAGATAAGCCTTGCCGCTATTAAGCACAACTATGAATTAGTCAGGGCACTTACCGGCAACAGAAGGGTCATTGCCACAGTGAAGGCCGACGCCTACGGACACGGTGCCGTGGAGGTTGCCTCTGCGCTTCAGAGGCTCGGTGTGTATTGCCTCGGTGTTGCGTATGCCCCGGAGGCCATTGAGTTGCGTTGCGGCGGAGTTACTACAACCCCCATCCTCGTTTATTTTGATAATCTCAGTGCCGCAGATATTGTTAAATATGACTTAACCCCTATCGTGTATGGCGCGGGCGTGGCCGAATGCCTTTCAGAGGAGGCGTTAAAGCAAAACCGGCAAATTGATATTCACATTGATATAGACACCGGCATGGGCCGGGTGGGATTTCTCTACGACAGGGACATTGAGGGGATTAAGGCCATAAGCAGACTGAAAGGGGTGCGGGTAACGGGTTTTATGAGCCATTTTTCTGAGGCTGATTTGAAGGACAGGAGTTTTGCCGAGCTGCAGTTAGAGAGGGTCTTGCATGTACGGGCGGAGTTGTCTGGGGTTTTTACTGACGCGATATGGCACATGGCCAACAGCGCCGCGGTGATGTCATTCCCTGGCAGCCACCTCGATGCCGTCAGGCCGGGGCTGATACTATACGGCAGCAGCGCATTCGAATTTGAGTTGCCACCACCTGAGACAGCGGCCTTCATGCCCGTGATGGCGGTTAAGGCGCGGCTTTTACATATCAGAAGGGTACCACAAGGAAGGTCTATCAGCTATGGCAGGACATTTGTAACCACGCGGCAGAGCGTCATCGGTGTTGTCGGCGTGGGATATGCCGACGGCTACCCGCGCTCGCTTTCAAACAAGGCACTCGTACTGATAAACGGCCAGTTCGCGCCAATTATAGGGCGGATTTGTATGGACGTGGCAATGGTGGATTTGACCGACTGCCGCTGCGCAGAGGAAAACGCGGAGGTCATCCTCATCGGACGTCAGGGTGGGAATGAAATCACGGCGTCTGAACTGGCGGCGTGGGCCGGGACTATCTCGTATGAGATATTAATATCGCTGGGACGGGTCAATGGCCGTGTGTATACTGATTAGAATAACTAAAGGGTGAGGGTGTCTGACGGCAGGTGGATTATTACCTTTGTTCCAACCACCTCCCTGCGTCCGATTGTTATTGAGCCGAGGTGCTCGGTGATGATTTTTTTGACCTTAAACAGGCCCATGCCGTTGTTACTGGTCTTTGTAGTGAAAAATGGATCAAACGCATATGGGATGTGTCTGTTGTCAATTCCAAAACCGGTGTCTTTGATTTCAACAATAACGCCGCAGGCCGCCTTGTAGACGATTATGTCAACCTCACCGGGGCCGTCTTCAATACTTTCTATGGAATTCATAAGGATTTCATCCAACGCCATAGTAAAAAGGGCGGGGTCAATGAGAGCCGTAATGTGGTCTTCAATGTCTATATTACATCGAATCTTCTTTTGCAGTCTATCGGCGGTTGATTCAATCTTAGGCCGAATGCCTTCAATTAGGGTTGAGAGGTGGATGGTTTCGAAGTTCACGGCCTGTATGTCTGTGTACTCTTTAAAGGACTTGGAGACATTCTCAAGCCTCCCGGCGCACTCGGCTATGGTCTCAAGGTATTGTCTGATTGGATTTTCCTTGTCAATTCGCCTCATCATCAGATTAACGAAGCCGCCAATGCTGGCAACGGGATTGAGGATAACATGGGCAACGGACAGGGAGAGCTTCTTCATGCTGTTGACCATCTCAAGGGAAAGGCGCTGCCTCTCTTCGTTAATCAGCCTTTCGCGGTGCCTTAACTCTGAAATTTCCGTGATGTCATCAAACTGGACGATAATACCGGTAACGGCCTTCTGTTCACGCAGAAAAGAGGTAGTGACAGAAAGCTGGCGACGTTGGCGCTCAGGGGAAAAATAGCTGACCTCATGATGGGCATTTAATCTCTCCTCAGCAATAACATCAACAACAACCTTTTTGAAATCGGAGTCTTCCCCTATGTGAGGAAACAACTCCCCCCAGCTCCTGCCGATGAGCAGCTCATCATCAAGCCCAAGGATTTTTACAGCCGGGTTATTGGCGTAAACGACGACGCCATTATGGTCAAGCACCACAAGGCCGGAACGAATGCTCTGAAGTATGTTATCAGACAGAATCTTTTTCATAAAAGTAAAACCCAACCCTCACACGTTATATGTTACATATTAATACGATTTAAAATCAACAGGCCAATAGCCCCTGTGGCAACGCAAGGGCATGTATTTTTTAACCATGCAAGTGTATAATATGCGTAAAGGGCAGGCCATTTTAATAAACGAGGAGGAAAGATGAGGAGGATAAAAAAGAAAAAGTTAATGACCGTGTACAGAAAAAAAAGACAGACAGCGGCGGCGGACAAAAACACTAAGAAGCTCAGCCTTAAAGAAATTACAAACGAGGCCATACCATCTGTAAAGGTAGAAAATAATGAGGAAACAAAGCCGGTGGCGGCAAAACCGCAAGCTCCGGGAAATAAGGTGAAGGAAAAACAGGCCGTGATAAAAAAAGATGTAGCGGTATCAGGGTTTAAGAAAGTTTATATTGAAGATACAAACATATGCAGGGTAACGTTTACGCTCCAAAAAGAGGCCGCCCCTGAGGCGGCTACTGTGGCAATAGCGGGCGACTTTAACTCATGGGACAGCGCCTCACATATGATGAGACGATCAAGAAACGGGAATTTTACGATTACCCTTGACCTTGAGGCGGAACAAGACTACCAGTTTAAGTACCTGATAGACGGTACAAGATGGGAAAACGACTGGAAGGCCGACAGATATGATGGTGATAACTCAGTCGTAGTGGTTTAAATGGAGGTAATGCCAGTAGAAACAAGTATAGGATTATTCGGCGGGACGTTCAATCCCATACACTATGGCCATTTAAGGGCGGCCGAGGAGCTGCGGGATGTGTTTCCCCTTTCGAAAGTGGTATTTATCCCATCAAACAATCCACCACTCAAAAGAGACGCGCTGGCGCCTTCGTGCCACAGGTATGAGATGGCAAGGCTTGCTGTAAGTGGAAACTCCGGCTTCGCCTTGTCAGATATCGAATGTAAGTCTGACGGGGTATCATATACGGTGAATACGATAGGGCAGATGACACGGCAATATGCCGGTAGTGCCCTGTATTTTATAATGGGGCTGGATGCGTTTTTAGAGATGCCTAAGTGGTTTAAGGCAGAGGAGATTCTGGCAAACGCCGCACTGATTGTTATGGCAAGGCCACCTTTGGAGATGGAAAGGATAAAAGAATCCCCCTACATAGATGGGCATAATTGCCGAATGGATGGCAAAGTGGCACAAATAGGGCTGCGAAATGGGAAATACCTGAGCATTGCCTCCATAACGCCGCATAACATTTCGTCCACACAGATAAGGCAGTCAATCAGGGGGGGCAGGACAATAAAATATCTCTTGCCCGAAAGCGTCGAATCATATATAATGAACAATGAGCTATATAAATAAATTACCGTAAAAAGGAAACCATTGCAAAATATACCTAAAAAAGTTGAGATAATACTATCAGCACTGAAGGCAAAGATGGCGAGGGATATAATAACGTTGGAGATGATTGAGGTTATGGCGGCAACCGATTATATGGTAATTTGCACTGGTGAAAGTCCACCTCAAATCAGGGCGCTTGCAGATAACGTAGAGATGCGCCTACGGGAATTTGGCAGACGCCCTATGAGCATTCAGGGCCTGAGTAACGCCAGATGGGTGCTTATTGACTATGGGGATGTGCTGGTAAATATATTTGATGATGAGTACAGGAAGTTCTATGAATTGGAGAAACTCTGGCTCGACGCGCCTAGACGCGTGGAATCAGATGACAAACAGATAGAAAGGCCGGCTGAAAGACGAACTTTCTACATGGTCAACGGAAGCGAAGATGTTTAAATTTATGTCATTTATAACGATAGTATTCCTCTTCACGATATTTTACCTTGCCCTATACAACATGAATACCGTGAAGGTTATGATAACAAATGATTTTTACTATGAGTTGCCGCAGATAGCCCTGATAATGATCTCAATCACGGCAGGGTCGGCCTTTATGTTTTTAGTGTTTGTGGTAAGAGATACGAGAAACTATATAAAGACAAAGAAGGACCTGAAAAAGCGTAAGAAGGAAGAGATAGCCGGGCAACATTATTCAAATGCTATACACAATTTGATCAGCAAGCGAACGGACGCCGCCGTCGAAGACTTTCAGCTTGCCTTGAGAGACAATAGTGAGCATATCCCATCGTTGATAAAATTAGGCGATATATATTTTGCGGACAAGGATTACATTACATCGCTGCAATACTACCAAAAGGCAATAAAGCTGGATGACCAAAACATAGAGGCACTGTGTAAGATAGCCGACGTAAAAATGAGGACAAAAAAATACGGCGAGGCAGGGGAAATCTGCGAGAAGATATTGGGCATCGAGCAGGACAACCTGACAGCACTCTACATAAAACGTGAGATGTATGAAAACCAGGCCGCATGGGACGATGTATTAATGACACAAAGACTGATAATTAACACCATCGGGCCAAATGCCAAAGAACATGAGGAAGAGAAATGGAAACTACTCGGATATAAGTACGAGTACGGCAGACAGTGTCTGGAGAATAATATCCTGGATATGGCAAAAAAGGAATTTAAGGAAATATTAGAGGAACGGGATGACTTTATTCCGGCACACCTGGCAATAGCCGAGGTGATGCTAAAAGAAGAATCAGCGGAGGACGCCGCGGCATATCTTGAGAAGGCGAGGGAACTGACAAAGTCGGCCATAATACTTGCACGACTGGAGGACCTGCTGATAACGACGGGCGAGCCGTCGAGGTTGCTAAAGATATACAGGTCGGCGCAATCTGAGGACACGTCAAGCGATACGCTGAGGCTGTTTCAGGGAAAGCTCTATTACAGGCTGGAAATGCTGGATGAGGCAATGGATACGTTAAAAGGCTTTGACTCAGGGGTATTTTATCCTGAGCTGCACATGCTAAGGGGCGGCATATATCTTAAAAGAGGAGAGTGCGAAAAGGCGGCAGAAGAGTTTCTGAAGATCCTGGATCTGAAAAAGGCATTATGGGTTCCATACATATGCACCAACTGCAGGGCGCAGTCTGATGAGTGGAGCGGGAGGTGTCCGCAATGCAACCAATGGAACACCTTCACGTTTGACCTTCAGGGGGTATGTAAGATATAAAATGTTTCACGTGAAACATTTGTATCTCCGCCAAAAGACCATAACACCGCAAGGAGGCCGCCGTGTTTAGCGATGAGCTGGACGATAAGATTAAGTCTATAAAGAGCAAGCTGTCTTTTGTTGACAATCTTAGAAAGTCCCTCAAAGACAGGGTCGAGAGCAACATTACCTCACTCTTTGAGACTAATATCGTCTTGCAGGAACGTGTCTATGAACGCACACTTGAACTCGATAACACCAATAAACAACTTCAGGAAGAGATAATGGAAAGGAAACAAGTTGAGGAGGCCCTGCGTCAGAGCGAAAACAGATACAAGCGGCTGGTCGGGGCTATTACCGACTATATGCACACGGTAGAGGTGCAAGACGGGATGGCGGTGGCCACCAGCCACGCCCCTGGATGTATTGCGGTTACCGGTTATTCGTCAGAGGAGTTTGAAAGGGACAAGTACCTGTGGTACCGGATGATTCATGAGGATGACCGTAATTTTGTCATCTCTACCGCCGGACGCGTCTTAAGCGGCGAGACCGTGCCAGCAATTGAGCACCGCATTTGGCATAAGGACGGCTCTATCAGGTGGATCAGAAATACAATCGTCCCCAGACATGACAAAGCTGGGCGGCTCATCGCATATGACGGCCTTATCTCGGATATTACCGAGCGAAAACTCGCCGACGACGCCCTCAGACAAAGCGAAACCAGATACCGGCGGCTGCTTGACGCCATTACCGACTATATCTACACCGTTGACGTCAGAGACGGCGTGCCTGTCTCAACTACTCATGGGCCAAGCTGCCTCGCTGTTACAGGTTATACGCAGGAAGAGCTTGCCGAGGATTCTTTCCTGTGGTTGAATATGGTGCATCCAGATGACAGAGAAGCCGTTGTCAGGATGGGAAACAAGGTCTTGCATGGCGGTATTTTTCAAGCCCTTGAGCATCGTATCATACACAAGGACGGCCAAATTAAGTGGGTGAGAAGCACTCCTGTCCCAAGGTATGAAAGTGATGGGCGTTTAGTTGCCTATGACGGGCTTGTTACCGACATAACCGAACGAAAACTCGCAGAAGAGGAGGTCAGGAAAAACAAGGAAAAACTCCAGGACTTCTTCGATAACGCGCACGATATGATCCAGATTGTCAATACCGATGGGAAGTTCCTGTATGTAAACCGCTCATGGCAGGATACACTTGGCTATACGAAAGAAGAGGTCGAGACCATGACATTGGCCACTATAATACATCCCGATGACAGAGACAGATGTCTTGGGCTGTTTAACTCTGTCTTAGACGGGGGTTCAATCAGCAATAACCAAATGACGTTTGTAAAAAAGGATGGCAGCTCCATAGCCGTTATCGGAAGCGTCAACTGCAGTTGCGAAGACGACGGGCCATCTGTTGCGAGGGGAATTTTCCATGATTTCACAGAGGTTAAAAAGGCCAAAGAGGCCCTTGAGAGGATTAACGACGTGCTTGAACTCAGGGTCAAAGAAAGGACTGGCGAGCTGCTTCACGCCAATACGTATCTTGAGACCGTGTTGTCTTCCCTCACTGACGCCCTGTTAGTGGCCGGCCCTGACCATATAATAAAAACCATTAATCAAACGGCCTCTCAGCTCCTCGGATATTCTGAGGGTGAACTTGTCGGTAAAAGTGTATTTGAAATATTTGAAGACAATATTATTGAATACATACGCGAGGCGCAGCGAAACGGCTTCGCAAAGGATGTTCTTATGAACATGAAGACCAAGCAGTCGGTTTCGATACTCGTCCTTGCCAATCTTTCCAGGCTTGGCAGCAAAGGTAACGAGACCATTTTGGCAGCCCACGACATGAGGGAGATGAAAAAATTTGAAGAGGAGACTAAACGCATTCAGGTTAAGATGCTTACATCTTCTAAAATGGCAACTCTCGGAGAGATATCAACCGGCATAGCGCACGAGATAAATCAACCGCTCACATATATAAGTAGTTTCATTCAAGGCCTGTTGTTCGATATTAAAAAGGGACAGTTAAACATAGACGTAGCTATCAACGACGCCGCTATCGCGTATAAACAAGTCGGGCGAATCGTCAATATTATTCAACATCTGCGCACCTTTGGCCGAAGGGACGATATTGAGATGCAGTTGATAAACATAGAAACTGTTATTGATAACACGATGCTTCTCATGAGTGAGAGAATAAGGCTTAGCAATATTACACTCGTAAAGGATATTGACAGGGATATACCGAATTTTTCGGGAAACGCTAACCAGCTTGAGCAGGTGTTTATTAATCTGCTGCAAAATGCCATTGACGCCTTTCCCCTCGGTAAGGATGACGCGGCTATTCGTATCACCGCTCGTTATTCAGTAAAAAAGAAGTCTATTATTCTAAAATTTTCTGACAACGGCTCCGGTATTAATAAGGAAATTATAGACAAGATATTTGAGCCATTTTATACCACCAAGGAGGTAGGAAAGGGCACAGGCCTGGGCCTTTCTATCGTTTACGGGATAATAAGTGAACACAACGGCACGGTACACTGTGATTCGAACGTCGGCAAGGGTACCGTGTTTACGATTACAATACCGGTGGGAGGCGCTATTGGGAAACGATAAGATTCTAATTCTGGACGACGAGCAGATTGTCATTGACGCCATTACGAAAAATCTAAGCAGGCGTAATTACGAAATATATTCCGGCAAAGACGGTAAAGAAGGTCTTGCATTATACCATGAGATAAATCCAATCCTGATAATACTTGACCTTAGGATGCCTGTCATGGATGGCGTGGAGTTTCTAAGAAAGATAAACTTGTCACCGTCTGACTCGTGTTCGGTGATTGTCCTCACCGGCCACGGCAGCGACGAGGAAATGGAGAGGTGTTTTGAGCTTGGCATCAGCGCCTTCTTACGCAAGCCGTTTAATATATATGAACTTCTTGGCATTGTTTCACATTCGATTGCCTTAAAAAAGATCGAGAAGGAGCTGCGAAGCTATCGCGACCATCTTGAGGAACTCGTCGAAAAACGCACCGTCGAGCTGCAAGCCACCAACGATATGCTGCAAAAGGAGATCGTCGAGCGCACTAACGCCGAAGTACTTGCCACACGTTCACTAAGAGATAAAGAGGTTCTCCTTCGTGAAATTCACCACAGGGTAAAAAATAATCTTCAAATAGTATCCAGTCTGCTGGACTTACAGACAAAGTATATCAAAGACCCCGAAACGCTGGACATGTTTAAAGACAGCCAAAACCGTCTCAAAACTATGGCGCTCTTACACGAGAAGCTCTACCAGTCGGACAATATGGCAGAAATTGACTTCGCTAAGTATCTTACTAATCTGCTTGACCACCTGTATCGCTCATATTGCATTGATACATCCTGCATATTGATGACTACAGATATAGAAAAGGCGACAATCGGGTTAGATACCGCCGTGCCATGCGGCTTAATCGTCAACGAACTTGTCTCAAATTCCCTTAAACACGCATTTAAGGGGCAGCAGGGCGGTCGGCTTAGCGTCAGCCTCCTTAAATTGGACGATGGCCGGTTTAAACTCACCGTCAGCGACACCGGCGTGGGCCTGCCTGATGGGATTGATTTAAAAAACTCCAAAACCCTTGGGCTGCGGCTCGTAAACGCCCTCGTTATTGAACAATTAGAAGGTACACTTGAGTTTGACACGGACAATGGAACCAGCTTTTGGATTGTTTTCAGAGAATTAAAATACACTACAAGAGGTACTAAAGATGGCAGATAAGATTAACGGTTCAACGGCCCGGATTCTTGTCGTAGAGGATGAGAGCATTGTCGCGATGAGCATTAAGGACAAGCTGCTTGAACTCGGGTTTACCGTTACCGGCATAGCCTCAACAGGCGAGGACGCAATAAAAAAGGTAGAAGAGACCCCCCCCGACCTTATCTTAATGGACATCGTCCTCAAGGGGGAACTTGACGGCATCGGCACGGCCTCAATTATTCATAGTCGCTTTGATATTCCAGTCGTTTATTTAACGGCCTTTTCAGACGACGATACACTGACCAGGGCAAAACACACCTCACCCTATGGATATATATTAAAACCATTTGAGGAGCGGGAACTGTATATCAACATCGAATTTGCCTTGTACAGACACAAAACGCAGAGGAAACTAAGAGAAAGCGAGCAGTGGCTGCTTGCCATTTTAAAGCTCATGTCAGCCGCCGTAATAACCACAGACATAGACGGCACAGTGATGTTTATGAATAACGGCGCCGCCACTATAACCGGCTGGGATGCCGCCGAAGCCATCGGCGAGGACCTCAGCAAGGTCTTTGACGTCGCCCCGTGTAATCCCCTGAGAAAGGCAATAGACGAGGCAATGGCAATCGGCACGGACTGCATACTAACCACAAAAACCGGCGAGAAACGCAACGTCGGCTTCAGCGCCGTTGCGATTTCAGACGACCAGCACAAGGCCATCGGCGTCGTTGTTGTCGTTCACAACGCCGCGGACAAAGAAGTTACATGCTAACAGCCAAAAGATTAACGACGAAGGGGGATAATCCCCCTTCACCCCGTAATCTCGCCCACGTTTTATCTATTGAATTTGGGCTGCCGCCCGTTGGCGGCTTCAGAACTCCGGCTGAAGGCTATGGGGGGTAAATTATGAAATTATCAATTACCGGCGGCAGCTCATTTGAGACAAACGGCAACTCAACAATATACGAGACCCTCAAGGCCAACGGCGTGTTTCTTGTCTCACCATGCGGTGGCAAGGGCACATGCGGAAAGTGTCAGGTGAAAGTTATAAGCGGCGGTGCAACAGTCAAATCCTATGGAAAGCTCGGCCAGCAGGAGCGCCATGACGGAATTACACTGGCCTGCCAGACCAGCGCAACCTCCGATTTACATATCGAAATCCCTGAGCACTCTAAACTCGTACTCGGCGGCAAGATAGCCGTAAGCATATTTAAGGATACCGTCGCGTATCTGCAGTCATACGGCGTCAGCATTGACCCGCTTGCAAAGCGCGTCTCTCTGACCCTTCCCCCCCCAAGCATTCAGGACAACATCGGAGACCTCCAACGCCTCTGCCGCTCACTTGAGGAGATGGGAATAACTAATATGAGGTTTGCCCACAAATTTGTATCCACCCTCATGGAGACGCTTAGAGAAGGTGGGTTTAACACTATAGTATCATATTCAAAGCAGAACGATACCGTCTGCGATGCTATCTCTGCCTATCCCCCGGCACATCCTAACGGCCGCTTCGGCCTTGCAATTGATATTGGCACCACCACAGTGGTTGTCTATATGGTTGATATTGCCAACGGTGCCGTCATAGACATTGGCTCAACCTACAACTCCCAGACCAAATATGGCGACGATGTCATAACGAGGATAGTCCACGCCACCGAAGGCGGCGGCCTCGCAGACCTCCGCAATACCGTAGTCGGCGATATAAACACAATCATAGATTTCCAATGCGGCAAACACAATATTGAAAGCCGCCACGTTGAAGCAGCAGTTATATCAGGAAACACCACCATGACTCACATATTCTGGGGCCTCAACCCCGCATCAATAAGAGAAGACCCGTACATACCAACGGTTAATTACTATCCACTTTGGCACGGTTCACAGGCAAGGCTTGCGATTAACCAGCAGGCCGCTGTCTATACTGCCCCCTCCGTTGCTAGCTATGTCGGCGGGGACATTGTAACGGGAATCCTTGCCTCAAAGATGCACCGCAGCCCCGGCATATCGCTCTTTATGGACATTGGGACAAATGCCGAGGTAGCCATTGGAAATGACGAATGGATTATGACGGCGGCGTGTTCGGCGGGGCCGTGCTTTGAAGGCGGCGGGATAAAGTTTGGGATGAGGGCAACTCAGGGGGCAATAGAATCAATTAAAATTGACCCGGCAACTCTGACGCCGTCTGTCAGCGTAATTGGAGGGGGCGTACCCACGGGGATTTGCGGCTCAGGTATGATTGACGCCATCGTGGAGCTATACAAACACGGTATAATAAATCAAAAGGGTGTGTTTAACCCCGCAAAGACGCCACTCGTCAGAGAAGGTGAGGACGGGCTTGAGTTTTTAATATACAGGGACATCATCCAGCAACGGGACATTGTGCTGACTACGGTGGATATGGAGAATCTCATCAGGGCGAAGGCGGCGATATTTGCGGGTGTTTCACTGTTGCTGCGGGAGGCGGGGCTTACTTTGGATGTGCTGGAGAGGGTTTATGTTGCCGGTGGATTTGGCAACTCCCTGAACATAGAAAAGGCTGTGATGCTTGGGATGATTCCAGACCTGCCGTCCGACAAATACATATTCCTTGGAAACACATCCATCATTGGGGCATATCTGACATTGATGTCTGATACGCTCAGAGGGGAACTTGAGTCAATCGCGTCGAGGATGACCTACATAGAGCTTTCGGTAGTTGGCGGCTATATGGACGAATACATGTCGGCCATGTTTATCCCGCACACTGACCTCTCGAAATTTCCATCAGTTGCGGCGGCGCTGGGGCTGTAATGTCGGCAGTGCCGATTATCAATCTTCTTGACACCACACTCATTGATAAGATAGCCGCTGGTGAGGTGATAGAACGACCGGCCTCTGTGGTGAAAGAGCTTGTGGAAAACTCCCTTGACGCGGGAAGCACCTCAATCAAAATAGACATCCTAAACGGCGGCAAGCACCTGATACGCATAGCGGACGACGGTACAGGAATGGTACCCGAGGACGCCCTTAACTCCATAAAAAGACACGCCACAAGCAAGATAAAACATGAGAACGACCTATCACACCTCGCAACACTGGGCTTCAGGGGGGAGGCGTTATCGTCTATCGCCTCTGTGTCGAGGATGACAATCACCACCGCCCACATCGGCACAACCCCCGGCACAACGATAGAAATCCACGGCGGCGCAGTCAAGAGCGTGCGCGAATGTGCCGCTATTGGGACAACGATTGAGGCAAGGGAGCTGTTTTACAACACCCCGGCCAGAAAGAAATTCCTCAAAAGCACGCAGAGCGAGCTGTCCTACATAATAGAAACAATTACCAATGCCGCATTGTCCTACGTCAACGTGAAATTTGTCGTCAACGTTGATGAGCGGGAGACTATGAACCTACCCAACGCGGCAACTCTGGACGAGAGAATCCAGCAAATCTACGGCGCAGCGTTTTTAGACGGGCTGTCACAATTCAAAAAAGAGACACCTCAGCTCTCAATCAATGGATTTACATCTAAGGAGGGGTTTTACAGACGCTCCAGGAGCCACCAGTACATGTTTATTAATCAGAGGCCGGTAAAGGACAATGTCTTGAGATACGCGGTCTATCAGGCGTATAAGACGCTGCTCAAAGACGGGATGCACCCAATTTTTTTCTTATATGTTGGGATAGACCCCGCAGAGGTTGATTTCAATGTCCACCCGACAAAAAAGGAGGTCAGATTTACTGACCGTGACGCCATATATCGCGCTACTATATCAGGAATTGGCAAAGTGTTAGCTAAAACCCAGCAGCCGGAGGGTATACCAGACACTACCATGCCTGCGGAGCCGCTGGCACCGCGCCCGCGAAATATGGATGTGGTATTCGATATGACCGCCGTATTTTCTGAAAATACTGCCCCCCCTGTCCCCCTTCCTCTCACACACTCGCGGGATTTTATATATCTTGGTGATGTATATGCGGCCTATGCTCATGGGGATGGCCTTTGTGTTATTGACCATCATGCCGCACATGAGAGGGTCTTATATGAGAGATTTAGGGGCGCGCGGTCGCCCATGGCGGGCAGATTGCTCTTTCCTTATAATGTGACGTTGCCAGCGCGGGAGTACGCGCTGCTTTGTGGCAATCTTGGGCTGCTTAATGAGATGGGGATAGAGATTGAGGACTTTGGGAAGGACGTGTTTGTTATAAGGGCGTTGCCGACGGAGTTGTTGGGTGCGGATATGACTGCGATTCTATCTGACATTGCCGCGGGTCTGGTTGATATAACAACCACCCCGCCCGTTGACATTGTCAAAGACACCATTGCCAAACGCATAGCCTGTCACAGTTCGGTGAGGGGGAAGGCGGTGTTATCGGACAGGGAGTTATCGCAGTTAATTGATGACCTTAAAGCGGCTGACGACCCGGAGCACTGCCCGCACGGCAGGCCGACGCAGATACTTTTGTCACTTGAACAACTAAGAAAAATGTTTAAGAGAACATAATGAACACTCACGCCGCCAACGGCGGCAGCCGGAATTTAAAGGATAAAACGTGGCGAAATTTACGGGGTGAAGGGGAGGTTACCTCCCCTTCGTCGTTAATCCGTTGTGTGTTGAGTCCTTAATCTATCACCTCGACTTCTGTAGTATGAAACATTGGAAATACCTTAACTTTATCATGCGTGCAAAACCCGAAGCGCTCAATGCTCAGCTTTATACTGCTTTGCACGGACACGAGCTCTATTGATTCGATAAATGGCGAACGCAGCGCTGAGGCCATTGTCCCCCAGAATGATGATGGGGCCATAGCGATACCGTTAAAGTCAATCACCAGGGTTGTCTTACGATTGGCATCGTTAAGTTTTTGAATAGCGTCCTGAAGTTTTGCGTTGGCCTCGTAAAACTCAGTGGGAGTCTTTTCACCTTCAAAAATAACAAAAGTCTTATTTATTACTCTCATCTTCTATCTCCTCATCATTTTGATAAACCTTTAAAATAAAGGGTAGGGAACTTATTTCATCCTTCCATACCTTCCATAATCACTCCTCCTTGGGATTGTTATAGTTATCTGATTGCCTGACTTGTTAAATACGGGATCATAGCCCATGTCCTGTATTGTAAACAGCCCGCGTCCACGCGTTTCAGTAACTGGTGGAAGTTTAGGGATTATCTTGTCGAATCCCTTGCCCTCATCTTTGACAGATATAACCAGCGCCTCAGACGATAATTCCCATGAAATAGTTATCTCCTTTTCGGGTAATTCCTCATTACCATGCACCCGCGCGTTTTCAAGCATCTCAATAACCGCGATTTCAGCCTCGGGCTGCTGCTTTCCTGGTAGCTCGGCGATAATAGGCAGCAGATAGTTTCTCATAAATGTCCCAACTGAAACTGTGTCACTGTATATACTAACTGTCGGCATTTTTTTCCTCCTTTATGCCGTTAATGTTGTTTCTGTTAAGAAACTCATCTAAATCATGTTCTCTCTCAATAATAATCAGCGTAATGTCATCATCGAATTCACAGTTTGTAAATCTTTGTAACTCCGAGATAAGGGAGTTTTTCATATCTCTGACAGATAAAGAGCTATTTTTCTGAAGATGGGTAATTATCCTTTCCGCACCAAAAGGCTCACCCTGTACATTCGTACTTTCAGGCAGACCATCTGAATATATTATAAGACGATCTCCTTTTATGAAATCATGCTCTATCTCATCAAAGTCGAGCTCAGATGACATGCCTAACGGCAACCCTGATAACTTAAGCTCAGTAACCTCTGTCCCCCGCAATAATAAAGGGGCCGGCTGCCCGGCGTTTGAAAGTACAAGTTTATTCTGATCAAAGACAAGATACATCGCCGCCACAAAACTATGCTCAGGAGATAACAGTCCGTAAATATCAGTATTTACACTCATTAGACACTCACTTGGATGCCGGTTTGGCGCGGGGCAGTTATCAACTATAGATAGAACTTGTATTGACATAAGGGCGGCTAAGACGCCATGCCCGCATGTATCCGCCACAAATAGTCCTGCCTTTCCCTTGGGCATCCTTTTGTAAAACCAGAAATCTCCTGATACATCCGTAGCCGGTTTATTGAAAAATGCCGCATTTAGTTTGGCGTTTTTAAGAATACTTCCAGTGTGCTCACTATTGGTCAAATACTTCCTTTGAAATCTGGCGGCTTCGCGCAAGTCAACTGCCCGTTCCTTTTCTAATTCTATTTTTAAATCATATGTGCATTAATAATCAATGATTAGTGTATTTATGAAATATCTTAGTCTGTCATTCCGGCTTGTCCGGAATCTGTCTCAGCACATCCTCAAGCCAAATACGATTC
>JADFXF010000003.1 GCA_015233685.1 Nitrospirota bacterium
AAGGTAAAAGGAAATGACGACAGGACAGACAACGGAATGATAACAAGGCAAATCAGGTGGAGACGGTTGTTTAGTTGCTGAGTGAGATGAAATATATTATTGCACACATGATTTAGAAATGGTATAAGACGGCCGCAAGCCTGAAAAATACGTCTTCCACTTTGGAGTCTTCCTCGATGATTTGTTTGAATGAATTGATATTGATGAACCATTCGGTAAACGACTTAAATTGCCTGAAGAGTTCCCCAATCTCGCCCTTTTCGCCGATGTGCAGCAATTCGCCTGAAATCGTAAGTCCACCGGAGGAAATTTGACGTATGTACGAGATTATCATCTTTATAGGCTCCATTATTGACCGGTAGAGCCTTAAAAGATATAGCGACAACAATAAGCACGCCATAAATAGGGAAACTGCCATCGCGCCTACCGAATACTTTACGATTCTAAACGTAAAATCATCCTTTATTGACTGCGTCTGTTTTGAATTTGCCAATGAAAATTCACCAAATATGACAATAAAATCCGTTATTTCCTTGTCTATGTCCTGAATTCTTTTCAGAATCAAGTCGAAATCGGCCTCATCACTGGGTGTTTTTGATTTCAACTTTACCAGAGTTTCAAATTGCTCACCTACTGACCTGGCCTTCTTCTTTGCCTCTGAGATGAAAGATTTTCTATCTTCCGATACCGCCGTAACGTTTATTTGGTCAAAGACGAATCTGACATCGTTTGATGAGTCCCTTACGAAGCCGCCTTCGGACAGGGCATTTAGAAGCTCTTTAACCTCTTCGAGCCTGTTACGGCCTTTTTCGATCTGCTGTTGAACTATATAGTGGTCCTTAAAGAGGGCAATGTCGTGGGCGGAGATATTTACACCCCGAATTTTTCTCGTGATTATCTGTGAGACCTTGTCCTGTCTGGCAATTTTCTCAATCGCAGAGGAGTTAAAGCTGAACGATGCCAGGTTAAATATTCCAATTGCCGCGAGGACAAAAAACCAGATCAGTGTGCCGAAGTAAAATAGTAAAAGCCTCCATCTTACCTCCATGTTCCTGAACACAAGTATGTCAACGAACAAACTGACAAGCCTGAGAAGTTTGTCCATCATATGATTCCCTTTTATATCCATAGCGGAAAAATGTATCTCCTTATCCCGCTACTATAACTTAATTCGCCTGTCAGCGTCCACTGCTAAGATATCACCAGCACCACATTGCAGCTTTCAAGCGAGGAATTGTCAGTTTTTTCAATTCTGTAGTCCTTTTCGTCGTGATATGCCACATGGGTCACGTCACTGGTCGGCATAGGGACTATTATTATCGTATTAACATCAGGCTCTTCGGCCTTTATTTCCTCTATAACGTCCTCTATTGCCCCGACGCACTTGTCAAACACCGCATCTATTGCCCTGGTCTTACAAAACCCTTTTACGCAATCGAAAAAGGCCTCCGCCTCCCGCGCTGCCTGTGCCTGCATCTTGTCATGCAGGCCGAACTCATAAACCGAGAGGAATGTCCTCTCCATGATGCTGAACTCTGGTACAACCTCCTTTATGTTGAGGACTGAGTCCAGCATCTTTGCCGCGTCACTTCCGTATATTATTGACTCCTTGTACGTGAAACCCGGGTATACTATCACTGTTACCTTGCCATTGCTCTTATCTTCGCTCATCTCATAGTCCTCATTCAATCTCACAGGTTTCACGTTAATCTCTCTCTGAGCAGCCTTATACTTCCTGCCCGATTGCCCTTGACTGTTGTACAAGTTTCCTTTCCTTTATTATACCCTGTACCATCTGAACCACGATTATCAGGCTTAACGCGCACGCCGAACCCAGCATCAGGTATCCTGAGTAGCTGTTCCATACCTTCTCAAGCGAATACGCTGACTGCATCGCGGCAGATTGCGTGGCTATCCATGCCTTTACAGCCACCTTGTTCATGACTATCCAGTCTTTTATCTCGAGCTTGTCCTGTAAACCTGTCGTTGCCTTTACCCATTTCATAAGCATCGGCTCGTAGTCGCTCTTATAGCCGGAGGATATGTGCTTGAAGATGACCGATACACCAGAAAGCAGCATCGTAACCGCGAAGTATAACCTTATTACGAGACCCTTTACGTACTTGGTTGCCGTTGTTCCAAACTGTGCCCCAATCGCCGCACCAGTGAGCATTACTACTGCCGCTATCAGCTCTACCCTTGCCTTCATCGCGTACGAAAACGCACCGTATGCCCCTGAGATCATTACCTCAAACAGGTCTGTGCCAACCGCTATTGTCGTCGGGCACCCTATGAGATATATCAACGAGGGCATTCTTATGAAACCGCCGCCTACACCTAAAAATCCGGCCAGAAACCCGGTAAACATTGCAACTCCACCTACTACCCACAACGATACGGTCAGCCCTGATGTCTTCAGATGTATCATCGGCCACAACTGAAGATTATGCATCTTTTTCGCAAGGGCAGACACCCCGGCGTCCTGTATGTCTTTGCCCTGAGATTTTCTCACACTGTTAAGTTTAAAATACTCCTGCAGCATATAAGTGCCGAGGCCAAACAGCAGCACCATGTATGTTATCCTGACAATCGGCCCTACGCGTCCGATTTTCTCAAGGTACATGATGAGTGTTGCCCCGCCCTCTATACCTATTGCCGTAAACACAACCATAATCAGACCCAGTCTTAGGTCAACATTGCCCAACTTCCGGTGTTTCATTGTAGCTACGATCGATTTCCCCGCTATATGGGCCATGTCCGTGCCTATGGCATACGCCATCGGGAACCCGAATACGTTTAATGCCGGTGTTACCATAAATGCGCCGCCTACTCCGAAAAAACCTCCTATTACGCCTACCGTCAACCCCAGCAGCACCAATTGCCACGCCATTATCTCCACACCTGCTATTGGTAAGTATATCTCCATCTGTTTACTCCTCCTTGTAATAAACCCTGATTAGTGGTGAATGTCTATCTTGTTTGTCTTAATGCCGAGTATCTTAAAAAATAACTCGATTGTAGAACCTAACACCAGGCCTAGCCCCGACATCGTCACTACTGTCAGGATTGCAAATCCCGTGTGATCTGTCTTGTTCAGCTCCGTTATCCATGCGAATAAGTTTTCCATTGTGCCACCTCCTTTTGTCTTTCATGGTATATTTGTTGTCTGCTTATGAGCGTATCGCTTTATGCAGGTGTAATTATCAAGAAGCGTGCCAGACAAATTATGTATATATTACCAGTAGTTAGGGATTTATAGGTGCGCGTGGTGCAATGAAATATTGCATGTAAATATGCCGCAGGGAGCCTATGTCGCTGATTTCCCGTGAATGTTAGTGCCTGCTGCTGTATGGTTTATGGAAAGGAGACGGTTTGATTGCATGCAATAATTGACTGCATCTTACTTGGAAAGCGGGAGGAGGATTTTCATTGTGGCGCCATTTCCCTGCATACTTTGCTCTACTGTGATTGTGCCCGAATGGCGTTCTATGGCGGTTTTGGCGATAGTAAGGCCAAGACCGGCCGCATCTTCATCTGTCGTAAAGAATGCGTCGAAGACTTTCCCTGCGATGTCATCGGGGATTCCCTGTCCTGTGTCAGAAATGAATATGGCGGCATTCTGGTCATCCATTGTGCCGGTTACTATAACTTTCCCACCGTACGGGGTGAAACGCAAGGCATTAACAATGACGTTAACAATGGCAAGGTGGACTATTGCGGCATCAATTAAGAGTTTCTCTGGAAGCTGCGCTATGTTTGATGAGATTGACACGTCACGGTAAACGTCAGAAGCAGTCTTAATTGCATCAAGGACAAGTAGTTTTATCCGGGTTTCAGCGATGTCCAGCGGTTTTTCTTGTACCATAACGAGGATTTTTTTTGACATGTCCCTAAGGGCGGTGTTTTGAGACATGATTTCGGATTGTCTTTGTAAGAGTGTCTGGTCAGCGGCGTTGATTTTTTTAGTCGTATCCTTCAGGTTAAAGTTGAGTTTGGAGACGATGCGGTTATAAGCGCCGATGAAGGATTTAACCTCATCAGGGGCATTAGTTTTTATTACATGGGTGAAAGAGTCTTCGCTTATCCTGTCGAAGGCATGTTCCATATCCCTCATTACTCGTATCATGTTCTGTGAGACCATGTAACCGATAGCGATGGTGCTGAAGATTATAAACAGGGCGGCATAGAGAAAGGCCCTCTCGCCGTTTATCATAACGGTGTTGATGTGGGCGCGTTCTTTGCTGGAAAACCCGGTTGTGTATTTTTCTATTTCTCTGGCACAGGTCCTCATCTGTTGCAGAGTATCGTTTTGCACGGAGTCATTTCTAACGATTTCACCGAAAGTATTCAGGTATATCCCGACGGTGTTTTTAATGGCCGGGTCGGAGTCAATTAATGAATTCGAAACATCGTATACCTTGTCCAGGGCCTTTCGGTTCCTGTTTAATAAGTAGTCCTTTTCATATTTTCTCAGCAGTAGGGCCATGCCATTATCGGATGCTTTATTTTCTACATCCACACCAAGGGGTCTTATGTCTTCCATAAGCCGATGTTTTTGTTCTATTGTGGCAACGAGGGCGCCAAAGGTGTCTTCATAGAGGTCTACGTTTTTCATCAGATTGAAATAGTATCCCGTGTTTGTCCTGAGGACGATTTCTTTCTCTATGGTTTTGGTTTTGGCCCTGAGTGCCTCAATAGAATCGTGAAAGAGCCTGAGGTTTTCTTTTTCTTCGATTAATAAGAGGATATTTTTTTCATAGCGCCTAAGCTCAAGCAGGAGCAGATTTATATCATCAACTATCTCAATGATATTAAATCTTTGATATATGTTGCTGACGTTTCTCAGTTCGACATAAATCAGGGCCAAAGATATGGCTATGGGGAAGATCATGTTGATAATTATCCTTTGCCATAGTTTTAAGCCCATAGTAGTCTACAAAATAACTTAGTTTGACGGCTTATGTCAAACACTGAAATGCAGGCGGCGCTGCCGGTGGTGAATGCCGACGGCGCCCATTGCAAAAATACGAGGATATTATGCCGGGCTAATCCAGCACTAGCACTACGGCGCACTCTTGTGACTGTGCGGCGGGACTCAATTGTTTCTTCCCCGAAGACACTACCCTGGTGAGCGTCTTTGACGGTGTCGGCACTACGATCAACTCCACGTTATGGTTGTTCTGCCTGACGTGATCAATGACGTCCTCGATACTTCCCCTGTAAACGCTGAACTCTGAGGTGATTCCCTTGCCCTTGCAATAGTCCTTGACTACATCAAAGAACTTTATCGAGTCTCTTTCGACGCTCTCAGTCAGGCTGTGAATAGGGCCGAATTCGTACATGCTGATGGCAGCCCTTTCAGAGTTACAAAATTCGGGGATGATTCCTATCAACGACAGAGCCGAGCCGGTTTCGCTTGCACTTTTACTTGCGTACGATATGGATTCCTTATAGTGGAGTCCCGGATATACGATTACAGCGATTTCCTTACTCATAACGTCCTCCTATGTTTAGTTGGTGTATTTGTGATTGTCTGTTACATATGTTAAATCAAGAATCGTGCCAGAGGTTGATATGCCGTAATATAGCGGTATGCCGTTTAATGAGGTGCAGTGATTTGTTGCATAATGGAGCCGGTTATTGCGCCGGATGATTCCCAAACTATGAGTAATATAGCTGTCTTCCCCGTATTTTCAATTATTGCGTTTTTTCTTGCATGCAATAATTTCTTGCAGGTAAAGGGTTATTGAGAATGCTGAGGTTACGGCTGACATAAGGTTGCACGTTTCCTTCTGCCTGACATCCTCTGCCATCCTGTTGTCGCTGCCTATACAATAGTGCTAACATATGTAAGTTAATAACAGAGAGGGCATAACGTGGCACGTGAGTGCCGTCGGGGGATAATGTGATTCTGAGAACCGGGCATTTGGCAAGATGTATAAGAACCCTTGAGATGTCGTTGGCCATGCTGCGTAGTGTAAGGCCTGAGACTGTAGAGTACGAGATATTTAGAAACGCGGTGGTCAAGGGGTTTGAGCTGACACTGGAGATGTCTGTCAAGCTGCTTCGCAAGGCATTAAAATCCTACACCGGAGCGCCCCGCGAGGTGGACGCGTGGACATTTAAGGATACTCTGCGCTATGCCGGCAAGCATGGACTGATGACAACCGACGCCGTAGAGCGATGGTTTAAGTATCGCGACAATCGCAACAACACGGCACACGACTATGGCGCGGGGTTTGCAGAGGAGACGCTTGTCCTATTGCCTGGCTTTATAGATGATGCTGTCTCCCTTGAGGCCGCGTTTCGTGAGAGGTTTTCTTCCTATGCACCGGATTGACCTGCACCCCCAATGGTTGAAGACCATAGAACGTCTGATAGCCGGGCATCTGCCGGATGCCGAGGTGATGGCCTATGGGAGCCGCATAAGTGGTACGGCACACGAGGGGAGCGACCTTGACATAGTGGTGCGCAATCCATCCACTCCCGATAAACCGTTTGATAATTTGCCAGCCCTGCGTGAGGCCATATCCGACAGTGATCTACCGATACTGGTAGATGTTCTTGATTGGGCAAAAATCCCCGACGGTTTTCGGGCAGAGATAGAGAGGCGGCACGAGGTGTTAATAAGAGGGAAGGGTCGGGTAATGCCAACACGCGTTCATAGAAGTAAGAAGATTCTATAACAATCGAATCATCAATAACCCCTATTTAGCCTTTTAATTGTTCAATATTGATATTAAAATCCTTAATCTTTTGCTGGAGGCTTTGGCGGTGGATGTCAAGCAGTCTTGCCGCTTGGGATATGTTGCCGCCGCTTTCTTTTAATGCCGCCGTAAGAAGTGTCTTTTCAAATTCATGCAGGGCGGATTTCAGCGGTTTTGCCGATTCGGCCATTGCGGGTTTTATCTTCGTGTCCTTTATTGATTTCGGAAGGTCTTCTACGGTTACAACTGACCCCTGAGCAAAGGTTATGCAGTACTCTATGGCATTTTCCAGCTCCCTGACATTGCCGGGGAAGTCGTAGCTTGTCAGCGTGTCAATAGCCTCGGGGGTGAGTTCAGCGATTTTTTTGTCGGTGCGTTTTTCGGCATATTTTGATAGAAAGTGTACGGCCAGAAGCGGAATGTCCTGGCGCCTTTGCCTAAGTGGCGGTATATGAATGGAGATAACGTTTAACCTGTAAAACAAGTCCTCTCTGAATGCGCCCTCGGACATTGCCTTTTCAAGGATGCGGTTTGTTGCCGCTATAACCCTGGTGTTCACCTTCGTCGTGTGCGGACTGCCTACTTTATTGAATTCCCCTTCCTGCAGAACCCTCAGGAGTTTTACCTGAAAGTCTGGTGTGGTCTCTCCAATTTCATCAAGGAAAAGTGTTCCCCCCGATGAAAGCTCCAAAAACCCGGTCTTGTCCCTCACTGCGCCGGTGAACGCCCCCTTTACATATCCAAACAGCTCCGCCTCAATAAGTTCCCGCGATATTGCCCCGCAGTTTACGGCGACAAAGTGGTTATCCCTCCTCTGTGAGGTATAGTGAATGGCACGCGCGACGAGTTCCTTTCCTGTGCCCGATTCTCCGGTTATCAGGACGTTACTGTCGCTTGCCGCGGTCTGGCGGATCATCTTAAACACGTCCTGAATAGGTTTGCTTTTGCCGACGATATTTTCAAATCCGAAGGAGTGGTAAAGTTCCTGTCTGAGGTGTTTGATTTCATCTGTAAGGGTTATCTTTTCGATTGCATTTTTACATATGATTCTCACCTTGTCAATGGACAGGGGTTTTGTAAGATAGTCATATGCGCCGCTTTTGATTGCCTCAACTGCCGTCTCTATGCTTGCGAAGCCCGTTATCACGATAATCTGGCACAAAGGAAGACGGGCCTTCGCGTGTTTGATTATGTCCAGCCCACTTATGTCCGGCAGTTTGAGGTCGGTAAAAATGATCTCGAAATCCCGTTCTGTTATCATAGGGATAGCCACAGCGCCGATATGGGCGGTTGTAACATCGTACCCATCCTTCTTAAACAGCATCTCAAGGGAACGGCAAATCCCTATCTCATCGTCAACGACAAGGATTCTTATCATAACTCTGTTCCCATAATTTTAGTTAGATCCGTGTCCTGGACGGTTAAGCCGATGGGCAGCTTTATCTTAAACACCGTCCCAGTTTCGCTGCTGCTTGATACGGTAATCAGGCCATGATGGCTTTCGATAATTTTTTTGGTGATTGGCAGACCGAGGCCGCTTCCGCCGAATTCTTTTTTTGTCGTAAAAAAAGGCTCGAATATTCGGCCAATATGCTCCTCAGGGATACCCTCGCCGGCGTCGCTTATGGTTATCACAGCGTAGGCGTCCTCAGCAGAGGCTCTTATTTCAACACCGGCACCCGGCGGCGATGCCTCAAAGGCGTTTGATAGTATGTTAAACAGGGCGTTGTATATGAGCGAACGGTCAATGGATATTACCTGCGGCATATCTGAAATGGATGTAGTAAGGCCGACGGCCTTGCCGACGTTTTGTCTTAGTACACTGTCTGATACCTCTTTAATTAACCTGACGATATTTACATCTGTCATGTTCAATGGCTCTTTTCTTGCGTAGTCGGTTAGTTTTCGTATTACGTCCTGGCAGCGGTTGATTTCCATTAATATGAACCTGATATCTTCCTTTTTGGGGTCAGCGCCATCTATCTCTTCGTAAAACATCCCAAGCATCAACGTGGCTGATGACAGGGGATTATTTATCTCATGGGCGATTTCGGAGGCAATAAGCCTCATGGCGGCTGCCTTTTTCGACTCGACAAGGGTCTCTTGTTTTTCGATAAGTTCTCTGTTTGCCTCTTCAAGAGATTGGAGCGTTTTATCGAGTTCGGTCTTATACGCCTTAAGTCTTTCTATCGTATAGTTATAGACATCTATCAATGCTGTAATCTCCTCGGGGGCTTCGATGTCATATATCTTATTAAACTCTCCCTTTGAGAGCTTTTCAAACGACTTTTCCATTTTCTTAATGACTGTTATGACCTTTTTCGATAATAAATAGCCTGTCATTGATGTAACAGTAACGAGAAATAGAATGGATATGATCAGATAGTGCTTAATATCATAAATGGATACTTCAATTTTCTGCCTTTCCTGAATCTTGAAATCATAAAGTATTGCCTCAATATTCCTCGCTAAAACACGCATGTTCTTTATTATGGCGGTTTTATCTGACGTATCTTCTATCAGATGATTTGCCTCATCTTCATAAGCAGACAGTTTCTTTTGAAGTTCCGCGTAATCGTCCTTGCCTATGGCGCCGACAATTACCATTTCGATGCTTTGCACTTCTCTTTTTAAATGCTTGAGGTTTTCATAAAACAAGATGGTGTTTAAATCCTCGTGGAACAAGAGGATATTTTTTTCGTATCTCCTAAGCTCAATGAGTGTCATGCTGATATCGTCTGCGGCCTCCATGAGCATTATTTGCTGAAAGATCAGCTTAAACTTATCTATTTGGTATATAAATACGGCGACAGTTATCAGCGTTGGGACGAGGATGCTTAAGAAAATTCTCTGCCAAAGTTTAAAGCGCATATAATATAGTCTCCCACGATCCTGTCTTTCACGAATTCTGCCCTATACTGGTCTGCCACCGAGCTGTTATACATTAGCATGTCAGGCAGTTTGGTGTAAACATTGCGTGGCAACCCACCATAACTGACGCTGTCCTCTATAGGTTCGTAAACATGCCAAATCTGATGTGACCCCTGCCTGTTCACTGAGATTTGCTGAAAATTGAGTAATTGAGTTTACTAATGGCAATGTAAAATCAATATGTTGTATAATTATGACTTGCAGACTGTAAAACGAGGTGGGGACTAATGATAGAAAGGACAGAACAACTAAAAAAGACGATAGAGGGCCTGACGGCGCTGCCGATAGTGATAACCCAGGTTGACCCAGACGCAATCGGTTCGGCGATGCTCTTGCGCTATATCGCCATGAATCTTGGCAAAGAGGTGACAATATACTACTGTGGACACTTCGGCCATCCTCAAAACCGTACGATGTTTACAGTGTTTGATCTTGGCTCAATCATGTTTCCTATCAAGGAGATGCCTAAGGAGGTCAAGTCCTGCGCGCTTGTTGACTCGTCTCAGGTAAGCGATTCGCGTCTTATGGGGCGCGTCATAGCCCCAATAATCATAATTGACCACCATGATACGGACTCTAAGACGAGGGTGGAATATGACGAAAACGGATTTACCCTGATTGACAGAGTGGGTGCGGCAACTACCCTGCTTACCGAGATTCTCTTTGCGATGAACTTTATACTGCCCAGAAACAGCAAAGAGGCTACACTTGGAGCGCTTGCCGTGTTCACTGACACAAAGATGCTGATAAATGCCACCGAACGGGATGTCATTGCGTACTCCAGGCTGCTTGAGTTTGCGGACAAAGAGCTATTTCGCCAACTGCAAAGCTATCCCCTCCCACAGCGCTTCTTTGAGCACTTCAGAGAGGCCGTTAATAACTGGAAGATGAAAGAGGGAAGGCTGGTAACCGGCATTGGCTTCGTATCGTCTAAAGACGCCGACCAACTGGCAATCATAGCCGACAGCCTCATAAGGATGCCCGAAATTCAGATGGCCATCACATGGGGTATCGTTGATAACGCTGTTGTAAGGATCTCGGCCAGATGCACTGACCCGTCCATGTCATTTCATGATTTTTTGGCCGAACGTTTCGGCAAAAACAGCGGCGTTAAGACATCGGCCGTGGGGGTTGCCGAAGGTGGGGCGTTTATTAAACTGCCATCGGGGTTTTGGGCAGGAGATGAACTAAAGGGCGAGTTGATTTCCCTTGTGAAACGCAAAATGGACCATCTTATCCTTGAAGAGCTAAGCGTCAGCGAGCAAGCCAACGTCAGAGACCACGACGGCGGCGATACAGAAAAAAGCGCCTTTGATATGACATAACGAATTTTTCTTTTGAAATCAACCGGCAGAAAGGCGGGGGTATTGCCCCCGCCCTGCAACGCCCTTTTATGGCTTTGGAAGTGGCATACGAAGCACCTGTTCTGTATTTCCAAAGATGACATTGTTTTTGAAACCGTGGGCCGCCTTGATTCTTATGTCCTTATCAAGCGGGTTTGTAAGTTTCAGTATCTCAGAATAGTCCTTGGGAGTCATTTTGTATGTTACCAATGGCATATGAGCCGAGGCATCTATCGGAATCGGGAAATCAGAGCCGTTAAGCAGCCACTCCGGCGGGAAGTTTTCCACTATTTCACGTAAGAACGGGATGCGCGTTGACAGCGACAAGGCCGACGTATCAGACCAGAGCCTCACCTTGCCGCCTGTGTTCATTGCCCTCATAAAATCATAAAACCTGAGCGTTTCGTCCCTATCAATAAGCGGAAATACGGGGGAGGCGCAGTGCGCCGCAATCACCTTCACCCCACAGGAAACCGGCTTGATTAATAACCCAAACCGGTCAAGGTCCTTGCTTGGGTCCAGCCTGCTCCTATCAATGTCCCGCACCCCCTCCGGGAAGGAATATTCCGGGCCGATATGACACAGCAGCGGCAGCCCACTTTCTGCCAGTGTCTCATAGTACTCCTCGTGACTGCCCTCTATGTGGATGAGTTGAACCGACGGTATCCACTTCATAAGCACCGCGTCGGTTTTGTTTATAACGTAGTCAAGCGCCTCTTTCCAGTCCGCCCTGTTCGGATTTACTGACGCGCCGAAATAAAAGCGCTTATTTACCGCCCCTTGCTTAGTCAGGTTCTTGTTTAGCTCCTTCACCTTATCGTATAAATAATGATTTGACACATAGAGTGTGGTTATCGCGTCCATGCGCTGATGAGTAGCGGGGTCATAGGGGGCGTCCATAGCAAGGAGGACGATACTGTCAATCTCCTTAGATTGCGCGAGGGTTTCGGTCATAAAGTCAAAATAGTCGTCGGCTTTTATCTCCTCACCGCCGCTTAGTTTGGCACCGGAATTTACCAAATCGTGCTCTATCATCGCGTATAAGATTCGCGTAAACCAATTCGGGCTGTTGTCCGGGTTAAAAAACACATCGGTATCGTTCATAGCCTTGCCGTTGCCAACGACATGACAGTGCATATCAATTCTCATACATCCTCCATGCAAAGTTATAATAAACCGTAACCGGTTTACAGGTCCTTAATCAGGCCTAACACGATTGACAACTGCTCCTTGGCCGCCTGATTGAACTGATACCAGTCCGTGTTTTTTAGAGTGACCCCAGGTTTGAACTCAATGCTTAACCCGCTCCTTTGCAATACTGCTCCAACCCATGCGTCTTTGTCGTATGCGTGGACTGCTTCGTTGTTACACTCATCGGCTACTAACCTGGCAACCGCCTCAGTTCTGCTGTTGAAATCGCTGGCCTGGACGATGCCTTCATAGCGTGGTTTTGCAGTAGCCCAGTCAGGACCGTTGCCGGTTATTCTCCTCATAGCCGTATAGATTTTTTCTATCGCGTCTAACGCCCTGTCTGCGTTGACAATTTGTCTGTTGTCTGCGTCCAGCCGGAGATCTGTCCATGTCTCGGAAATGACATCGGGGTGATGGACGGCATGGGCGTGGCCGATAGCGGGAATAACATATTTTTTCAAATTATGAGTATCCACAACGTTCCAGTCTTCCTGCATCCCTGTAAAATTCTGATGTGACCATGTATCGGCAAACGTGTGTAAGGCTATTCCTACTTTATAGGGATTCATGCTTGCCAGGGCATTGTTTAGTAAAAATTGGGCATTCGAAGAATTTGGCGTAGTACTTAACGTGTTCGTCATCCCGCCAATCGTGAGGGCAGCATCATCTCCCGGAAGGAAATGAAAAGGTATATAAACGAACTTCTGAATATACGGGTCAACAGATAGCACCGACATTGACTGGGTCATAATCGGGAAGTAATGGCCGCCGGTTGGGTACGGGATTTTTTCGGGGAAGGGGATGTCATCACCAAGCCATCTCTCGTTGTTGTCATCTACGAATTGCGACGCGTGGGCGATGATTTCTGGATTATCACATTCTGTTAACCTTGCAATTGAGTAAATGATGTCATAGTGAAAATCTTTTTCCATGTCGTTCTCCCTTGCTGCTTATAGATAACGCGGACTATGCCCGCTGTCCCCTCCCCATGTCTCAGGGTGCATAGGATAGCGTTTATGTCGCAATATTCGTGCCAAAGATTTCAGCCCTGATAACACTATGTATTATAAGGATATTATAAAAATTATACCCTTTCGATACGGCAAAAACTATGGAGTTGGATACCATTTTATGGTAGGCAATTCCATTCCTCATCCATTCATTACACATAGCGCAAGGTCTCCGGGCATATCCCCCATGTACATTTTTTTTGTAATCAAAATGTAACATAACATTCATTCTATTGTAACATGGGGCATGTTAGTATGTAGTATGAGCTGAGCGGTGGGGGCTGCGTGTGGGGGCTGCGTGTGGGTGTAGGGGAATTGAGCGAGTATGCAGACTTGAGCTATGGAGGAGAGAATGTATGTGTCCATACTTTGAAATGTTGAGTAAGGAGTGTAATAGGGAAAGGACCTGTTCCGCTGATTGTCTTGCCTGTGTTAATATGAAGATGTGCCAGAGTAAAATCTACGAAGTCTGTCCTGTTTATGTAAGGAGCCTGTTCGAAAAAAGCGACTGTATCGCTGTTTAGCGTACTTTGTTTAGTATATTGTTTAACCGCGTTGAAGTTCACTGTATGTGCCATAAAGGTGTTTTTTTTTCCGCGCCCGTGGTGTCTGCCAGCGTCTGCGGCCTTGTGCTGATTTGCAAAAATCGTCTGATTTGTGTGAAACTATGCTGGAGATGGCACGGATGAAAAAAAAGATAATCGTCGTTGATGACGAAAAAGACATCGTCGAGCTGATATCGTATAACCTGGCTAAAGAGGGTTTTCATGTCACGCCGTCTTTTGACGGGGAGGACGGGCTGAATAAAATCAGGGAACAGCGGTTTGATTTGATAATCCTTGACCTGATGCTCCCCGGTATTCAGGGTATTGACCTATGTAAAATCCTCAAGTCCTCTGATAAGACAGCCGCCGTTCCAATCATCATGGTAACGTCCAAGTCTGAGGTGTTTGACAAGGTGCTTGGCCTTGAGATGGGTGCCGACGATTATATTACAAAACCGTTCAGCATTCGCGAGCTGACGGCGCGCGTCAAGGCCGTGCTGCGGCGTACCCGCGAAAAGGCCGCCGTAGAGCCGTTACTGAAAACCATCAAAATCGGCGATATAGAAATAGACACTGACACGTACAAGGTACAAAAGAAGGGTGCTGCTGTAAAACTCAGCGCCACGGAGTTTAAACTCCTCCTCTATCTGATTCAGAGGAAGGGCAAGGTACTGTCGCGCGACATGCTCCTTGACGCGGTCTGGAAAGACGAGGCCTTTGTAGAGCCTCGAACTGTGGATGTCCACATCCGCCGCCTGAGAGAACAGATAGAAGAGGACTCATCGAATCCTGTTTATATAAAGACCCGACGCGGCATCGGCTACTACTTTGAGGACGGCGCGTGAACCTTAAACGACTAATCCTGCGCGTGGGGGCGGTGTATGCCCTGATGATTTTCTCCATAATTGCGTTTTATTTCATAGCCTCCTTCTATGTGAAGAGCACGGTTCTGGCCACAGAGATTCAGTCCAACTTATCCGCCCACCTGACATACGCATTTTTTGCCTTTTCCTTTCTGGGCTCAGTTGTAACGGTCAGCTTCATCTTTCGGGATTACAGAAAGAAGGAAAAATTCCTGAAGGAAATAGAGCAGTTTTCAGAGATGGTCTCAAAAGGGGTTATTGAGGACAAGGTGTTTTTTGAGGACTATCCCGACCTTGCCGGCGTATATAATTCCCTCAACGATGTTACCAGAAGGCTGAACGAAAAATTCGCCCGTACCGAAGAGGAACGCTCCCAACTGAACGCCATCCTTGAGAGCATCCCCGACGCCCTTGCCATCATTGACAACAAGAACGAACTCGTCTATGTCAATGACAACGCCTCAGAGTTTTTCAACTACAAGGGGCCGATTAAAAATAAACCCCTCATTGAAATCATCAGAAGCTCGGAGCTTATTGCGATGCTTGATAACGTGAAGAAATACGATAAAACCGAATGCGGGGAGATATTTCTTGAGTATCCTTTTGAGAAATATATGCAGGTTCGAATGTACCCATTTTATAAGAAGAATGACCTCACGGGCGTGGTCATCCTGTTTCACGACATCACAGAACTAAAGAAACTTGAGACGATGAGAAAGGACTTCGTGGCGAATGTCTCACACGAGATAAAGACCCCTGTAACGGCAATCAGGGGTTTTGCGGAGACGCTCATAGAGGGTGCGATAGAGGACAGGGAAGACAGCATTAAATTCTTAAAGATCATCATATTTCACAGTGAGCGCCTCAACAGGCTTGTTGATGATCTGATGACTATATCGAAAATAGAGCTGGGTGTTGTGAAATTACAAAAGACCGAGATAGATTTCTCAGAGATAATTGACGACGTAATTGAGACACTAAGGGGCAGCGCCGAAGCCAAGGGGCTATACATAAGGCGCTCTGCGGACACAAAATGCGATAGGTCCCTGGACAGCCGCCTGACCCTGAACGCCGACCGCGACAGGGTAATCCAGGTGCTGCTGAACATAATAGATAACGCCATTAAGTTTACACAGAAGGGCGGTATAGAAGTCGGTTTTTGTATTGATGAACGGCGAAAATTCTTCTTTGTCAGAGATACGGGCTGCGGCATCCCCAAACGTTGTCTTTCGAGGCTTGGGGAGAGATTTTACAGGGTTGACCCGTCGCGCTCAAGGGAACTGGGAGGCACAGGGCTTGGCCTTGCCATAGTTAAACATATAGTAAAGGCCCATGACTGGGAGATGAAAATCGAAAGCGAGGAAGGTTCTGGTACGACGATTAAAGTTATTGTCGGCAGGTAGTGTTTTTTTATAAATATTTATACAAGGTGATGGAATGACAATGGTGGTTGATGAGGCGGGCGCAGACGTACTAAGCGGGGCCGCGATAGATGTAAAGGGCCTGAATTTTTATTACGCGGGCAACATACAGGCGCTAAAAAACATAAATGTGCCGGTTCACCACAACGCGGTAACGGCGCTTATCGGGCCGTCCGGCTGCGGCAAGACGACACTGCTGAGGTGTTTTAACAGGATGCACGACCTCTACCCGGGAAGCCGCTACGAGGGTGAGATTGTCTTTAACAACGTAAACATCCTTGCCGACGATATAGACGTTATAGACTTGCGCAGCCGCATAGGGATGGTATTTCAAAAGCCCACTCCATTTCCCATGTCTATATTTGACAACATTGCCTACGGCCTCAGACTCAGGGGGATCAGAAAGAAGGGTGAGCTTAGTGACCATGTTGAGTCCGCCATCAGGCAGGCCGCCCTGTGGGATGAGGTAAAGCACAAGCTCCACGAAAGCGCCTATACGCTCTCCGGTGGGCAGCAGCAGCGCCTTGTCATTGCGCGCGCCCTTGCGGTAAACCCGGAGGTGCTGCTTTTCGATGAGCCAACCTCTGCCCTTGATCCCATATCCACGTCTAAAATCGAGGAGCTTGCCGTTGAGCTGAAGGAGACCGTCACCATCCTTGTCGTTACGCACAACATGCAGCAGGCAGCGAGGATGAGCGATTTCACGGGATTTATGATGCTTGGGGAGCTAATCGAATTCGACAGTACGGATATGATATTCACAAATCCATCCAATAAACTCACAGAGGACTACATATCAGGAAGGTTCGGCTAATGGCGATTCGGGACAACGAACTCAAACACTTAAAGGAGATGATATTAAAAATGGCCTCTTTGGTTGAGGTGTCCATAAGGGACTGCGTCAGGGCGCTTGTCACTCAGGAGCCTTCCATCGCCAACGCGGTAATTGCGGGAGACCTCCTGATAAACACATACGATGTGCAAATAGACGAGGAGTGTATAAGGCTCATAGCGAGGAGGCAGCCAGTGGGTAGGGACCTGCGCTTTATAACTACGGGGATGAAGATAACCACAGACCTTGAGCGCATAGCTGACCACGCCGTAAATATTGCCGAGCGCGCCCTGAAACTCTCTGAGGCAAGTCCCATGCGGGCTTACTCAGACCTCTCCAGGATGCGCGAGATTGTCCAGCGCATGGTCAAAGACGCCATTGACTCGTTTGTTAATGAAGATAAGGCGCTGGCCAAAGACGTTATTGAACGGGACGAGGAGGTTGACGACCTCAACGCCTCTGTCGTCAACGAGCTGATGCTCGTAATGACAAAAGAACACGGAAACGTCGTACACGCAAGCCAGTTGATATATATATCAAGAAACATTGAGCGCATTGGCGACCACGCCACAAACATTGCCGAGATGATTATCTACATGGTGGATGGCCGGATGATCAGGCACATGGCCGACATCACAGGGCAACCGCCTAAACCGTCTGATTAAACCTGTTTAGCCGACGAGGCACAGTCTTCAAAATGACCACCTCATCAGGGGCGTATATAGTATGGATTCTTTACAATCTGTCCCCGTACGACCATTAACGGGTGAGCGCTCATGATGTCGAGGATGAGCTTGCCGCAGTACAGCGACGCGTCGTACTGGCAGAGGATACCGCTGAAGGGATAGGCACAGACGAGCCTGTCAAGCCTTGCCTCATAATCGTCCCATTGTTCAGAACTGGGCACACGCATCTGTCGGCACAGTGCCTCAGCAGCCACGCGCACTGCCGTGTAACCCTCCTGCTGCGCCTGCGCACAATATCCCTTCCACTTCTCAATCATCTGTTGTGCGTCGAATCTGCCGTCCAGACTATATGCCCTTATGAAATAATCTATCACGAACTGGCCGGTTTTTCTCTCTTTATCTGCAAACAGCCCGATATCCGCAAGGTATTGGTCTATCTCCGCGGGCGTATCAGCGTCTGCGAGGACTATGACCTTCTCGTTTGCTGACAGGCCGCTTGTCACAAACTTCTCTAACACCATATCGCGTTCGGCGTCATCGTTATACACGTGGCACATGTGAACCCCGTGCTGGAAGGTCTCTTTCGTAAACCCGAAGCTTATCTCCTGTTTAGCTGTTTCTGACATATCGTCCTATACACATTCTAACATTTCTGTTTGAATATATCTAATTTATTTTAGACAGCCTGAGGGTAGGGCATGGTAATACATCGAATGCCGGAGGGATTTATGTACTCCTTAGTAAGGTCTGCTTACGTCCAGTCCTTCGCGCTCAAACCGTACTATTATTTCCGTACCATGGTTACTTATTAATTCTATTTTGCCGCCAAGCTGCCCCTCGGCTAAGCCGGTTACCAGACTAAAACCCATTGAATCATTATTTCTAATGTCCATATCCAAAGGAACGCCTACGCCGTCATCTTTGACAATTATCTCAATATTATTTTCGGGCACAGTACGCATGGTTAACCATATTTCGCCCTTTCTTCCATTCGGAAAGGCATACTTAACCGCATTGGTCAGCAGTTCGTTAATCAGGAGGCCGCACGGCACCGACCGTTTCATTTCTAAAGAAACATCACGGACATCCAGATTGAGTTTAACATTTCTCAGTTCTGCGGAGTATATATTTTGCAGGTGTCTTACAAGTTTCTCAATATAAACCTTGAAATCTATATTGGTTACATCCTCAAAGCGGTATAACATATCGTGGATAAGCGCCATAGCCCTTACACGGCTTTCCGTTTCTTTAAGTACATTTTTGTTAGCTTCGTCGTGAATATAGCTCATTTGTATTTTCAGGAGAGAGGCAATAATCGCTAAATTGTTCTTCACCCTGTGGTTGATTTCATGCAGAAGCAGCACCTTTTCATCAAGCTGTACCCTTATTTGTGCCTCAGATTGTTGAAGTTTAGCGGTGCGCTCTTCCACCTTTTTTTCAAGATGCTGTTTGTATTGTTCAAGTTCATCGTTGGCCTCTGTTATTTTTATCATGTTATCTCTGTTTTCGATTGTCCTTGCCAGAATGTTGCATATATTTCTTATAAATGGCTCATACGGCGCAAACTGCCCGGGGTCGTTCAACTTCAATATTACAAAACCATATACATGGTTGAGAGTCCTCATGGGAATTGCACTTATCCCGCGTTTTTTCTCCATCAGGCATTCACAGTTATAATTTCCGACCCCACAGCCTGAGCAGTTTATGTTTTTGAAGTCGTCAGAACATAAAAAAAAGTCAGATATCCCAGGAATGCTCAGCACCGGCCTGCTCAGAAATTCAGCCATCTCTTTTATGCCAGGCATCATCTCAAGAACATCCTGAATAACTATCAGCTTTCCCAGAATATCTGCCCTAATCAGTGGGGATTCCATAAGATTAAATTCTCCCTCTCAATCTCAATTCGGCTGAAGTCATGTAGTATGGATTTCTTACGACCTGCCCCCTGACAACCATTAAAGGATGGACACTTAAGACATCATAAAGCAACGCCCCGCCATACATCTTTGCGTCGAATCTGCAGAGAAGGCCGCTGAAGGGATAGTCCAGGACGAGATTGTTAAGTTCGGATTCATATTCAAGCCAATGGTCAGACCCCGGCACACCGTGATGTATCCATGAAGGCTCACCTGTTGCGCGCACTGCCGCGTATCCCTCTTCCATTCCGAGATTATAAACCCCTCTTAACCTCTCCAACATGCCCTGAGTCTCGAACCTGCCGTTGGGCAGTAGGCCTCCATCTGATTTTTTATAACGAGTTGGCCGGTTCTCCTCTGCTCATCAACAGAAAGTCCCATCTCTTTCATGCAATCATCTATCTCGGCCTCTGTTTCCACGTCCAGCAAGGCTACGACCTTCTCCCTCGCCGAAATGCCGCTCTGCAGATACTTCTCAATTACCATCTTGCGTTCGGCCTCATCGTCATAAATATAGCACATGTGAGTTCCAAGCGGGAATGTTTCCCTCGTAAACCCGAAACTTGCCTTATACGCTTCGGTTTCCATAATTAACCCCTCCATCATTCACACATTTCTGTCAGCTTTCTGGGAATATCCATAAGATCAGGCCCCCTGTTTCAATCTCAATTCCTCTGGACTTATGTAATATGGATTTCTTACAACCTGTCCCCTGACAACCATTAGATTATGAACACTTAAAACATCATAAAGCAACGTCCCGCTGCACTTTCTTGAGTCGTATGTGCAGAGAATGCCGCTGAATGGATATTCTAAGACGAGATCGTTAAGCCTGGACTCATACTCTACCCAACGTTCGGCACCGGGAGCACCCTTATGAAGCCAGTGAGGATTCCCTGTTGCGCGCACCGCCGCATATCCCTCACTCTTTCCGAGATTATAAAACTTCTTCCAACTCTCAAGCATGCGTTCAACGTCGAATCTGCCGTCAGGACAGTATGCCTTTTTCTCGCTTCCCGCAACGAGCTGGCCAGTTTTTCTGTATTCGTCAACAGAAAGCCCCATCTCTTTGAAATAATCCTTTATTTCGTCCTCGGTTTCCATGTCCGCAAAGGCTCCAACCTTCTCCCTCGCCGAAAAGCCGCTCTCCAGAAATTTCTCAATGACCATCTTGCGTTCGGCCTCATCGTCATAAATATAGCACATGTGAGTCCCAAGCGGGAAGGTTTCACTCGTAAACCCGTAATTTACCTTATATTCTGTGGTTTCCATGTTAACCTCCTCACATATATTCACAAGTTACTATCAACTTTCAGAGAATATTCACGCTAATCGGAGGAGCTTCCTTAGATCAAGCACCCTTTTAAATCGTTAATTCGTCTGAATATATGTAGTATGGATTCTTTAAAACCTGCCCCCTGACAACAATTAACGGATGGACACTTAAAACATCATAAAGCAAAGCCCCGCTAAACATCCTTGCGTCGAATCTGCAGAGAAGGCCGCTGAAGGGGCAGTCCAGGACGAGACGGTTAAGCTCCAACTCATATTCACGCCACCGTTCGGAGCCGGGCACACCCCTATGAATCCACGAAGGCTCGCCGGTTGCGCGCACCGCAGCGTATCCCTCTCCCATTCCAAGATGATAAATCTTTTTTAAATTCTCAATCATGCGCTGAGTTTCGAATCTGCCGTCGGGACAGTATGCCTCCATCTGATTCTTTATAACGAGTTGGCCGCTTTTTCTATGTTCGTCAGCAACAAGTCCAATTTCCCTGAGATAATCATCTATTTCGGCCTCAGTTTCCACGTCCAGTAAGGCTACAACCTTCTCATTCGCCGAAAGGCCGCTCTTAAGATATTGCTCAATGACCATCTTGCGCTCAGCCTCATCGTTATAAATGTAGCACATATGAGTTCCAAGCGGGAAGGTTTCCCTCGTAAATCCGTAATTTGCCTGATAGTCTGCGGCTTCCATTTTAACCTCCCTAACATCCCTCCACGCCTATATTCATCATAGGCGGCGTTGTGTTATATATCAGTTACAAACTGGAGCTCGCACCAACATTTTAGAATATCTGCCTATATCCTACTGGTTAATTATACCATATTGGGCCATCTTTAGGATAGTCAGGATTTATTTTGAACTGTCACGGGGTAAATCATGGTATTATATCCCATGAAGAAATACTCACTGCACATAGCCCCGTCAGCGCGCACTACGAGGTTTGACGAGGAACTCAACCGGCAGCAACTTGAGGCCGTCACCTGTGCCGGAGGCCCGATGCTTGTCCTTGCCGGCGCTGGCACAGGCAAGACCCGTACTTTGACCTACCGTGTGGCGTGGCTTGTTGAAAACGGCGTATTGCCATCTAATATCCTCCTGCTTACCTTTACGAATAAGGCCTCTAAGGAGATGATGAGACGCGCTGCCTCTCTGATTGGCGCAGATGTGGCAGCCCTTTGGGGGGGTACCTTTCACCACATAGGAAACCTCATCCTCAAGCGCCACGCGGGCGTGATTGGCTACAAGGACGGGTTTTCTATTCTGGATAGAACGGACACCAAGGACCTATTCGACACCTGCCGCACCAGTGTGGCCTCCGCACACAAGGACGCACAGCTTCTGCCAAAGGCCTCCATTCTCACAGATTTGCATTCATATACGAGAAACACCTCAAAGACCGCTGAGGCGGTTATCAGGGAGCGTTTTCCGGCCCTTGAGGCAAATATCCAGTTAATCTTAGATGTAATTGCGCTTTATGAAAAGAAAAAAAGAGAACTCAACCTTGTTGATTTTGACGATATACTGCAAAACATGGTAACCCTGCTCAAAGACCATGAAGATGTCAGAGATTACTATAGCCGGAGATTTCAGCATGTCCTCGTAGATGAATATCAGGACACCAACTCGCTTCAGGCGGAGGTCGTGGCACTACTGTCATCCTATCACCGCAATGTCATGGCCGTCGGGGATGACGCACAGTCTATTTTTTCATTCAGAGGGGCTAATTTCGAAAATATCCTCAACTTTCAAAACACATATCCCGACGCCCAAATCTTTAAACTCACGACCAACTATCGAAGCACACCCCAAATCCTCAACGCCGCAAACGCCGCGATAGCGGCCAACCGGCGGCAGTTCCGTAAAGACCTCGTCTCAGTGCGTGAGAGCGGCGAACTCCCCGCCATTGTCCCCCTTGAGGACACACGGCAGCAGGCGCTCTTTGTCGCCTCCATGATAAAGGATACCATTGACGAGGGCGGCTCCCTCTCCAGCATGGCCGTCCTTTACCGTTCACATTACCAATCTATGGAGGTTCAGATGGAACTTACCCGCCTGGGGATTCCATACGACGTTCGCTCCGGCATGAAGTTCTTTGAGCAGGCGCACATAAAAGACATCCTTGCCTATCTGAGGATAATCTCAAACCCATGTGACGAGATCAGTTGGAAGAGACTGCTGAAAATGCTCCCCGGTATTGGCAACGCCACCGCGGACAAGATATGGAGATTCCTGATTGAGGCCGCTGACCCGCTTGACAGGGTTGCCGCCGCAGGCAGGATTGTACCCAAAAAAGGCATAGAACATTTCACCGTCCTGGTGAAATGTCTGGATGAGCTGAGGAAGATTAACGCCCCATCAGAGGCACTTGACACCGCCCTTAAAGGCAGTTATGAAAAACACCTCTTTCTCACATTCCCTGACGCCGACAACAGGCTCAGAGACCTGACCCAACTAAGCGAGTACGCGGTAAAGTATAACTCCACAGATGTCTTTCTCAGTGAGATGGCTATTCAGGGGTCAGAACAACCGATGGCCGCCGCTGATTCAGGAGGCGGGGGCACAGACGAACATGTCGTCCTGTCCTCCATCCATCAGGCAAAGGGGCTGGAGTGGAAGACCGTGTTTGTCATTGGCCTGAACGACGGGCAGTTCCCCTCAATTAAGTCCGGCAAAAACTGGGACGAGGAGGAGGAACGCCGCCTCTTTTACGTAGCCCTCACAAGGGCGTGCGATGAGCTTTACCTGTGTTACGCGTATACTTCTTATGCCGGCCTGATACGGCCGTCAAGGTTTATAAAGGATATTCCCCGTGGACTTTTCGAGGAGATAGAAATCGTTTAGGGAGGCGTATGACTTACAAAGAGACATTTTATAAGGGATTTGACGCGGCAAACAAGAACATACTGCTTGTACCTGTAAAAATGGCGGCCACGTATGCCCTGTTCATAGGATTCGTAATTGTGTTAATTATACCGATTGTAGTGGCGGCGCTGGCGTTTGGCACGGGAATGCTGGCCTCGCTGAAAGACCTTAATATCAACAATATTGGCGAACTGTTGTCCTCTAAGTATTTGGTCTTGGCGGTTGTTATAGCCGCGATTGTCTTAGTGTATATTACGGCGGCCTCATTTGTTGCCCTGTATGTATATGGCGGGTCGTGCGGGATGATTGCCGGGGGGATAAGAGATGAGGGATTTAAGTTTCAGATGAGCGGGTTTTTCTCAGAGGGCAAGCGGTTCTTTGGGCCGGTTCTTGGCTTTACGACAATAGTCGGGGCTGTGGTGATTGTTATCTTATTACTGCTTGTGGCCTCGGTCTTCCCTCTTAAATCTATTATACATGTTTTAGAAGGCATGAACGAATCATTGTCCATGTTTATGGCGACTTTATCAGTATTGGTTGCAGCGGTGACATTTCTTTTCCTTTTTGCGGGGACGTTTGCCATTACATTTTACGGCACCGCCGCTTTAGTCTTTAAAGGGGCGGCGGCGACACAGGCCGCCAACGAGGCCGTCAGATTTATCTTTAAGCGCCCGTCGGCCTTTGGGTTTTATATGCTCTGTGTGGTAATTTATTTTTCGGCTAATGTAATGATTGCCGGCAGCGTGTTTGGCGTTGCGCTGATACCGGTTATAGGCACTGTCATGGTGTTTCCATATCATTTGCTGGTGCAGGCGGTGCAGTATTATATGGGGATTTTATTTGTAGCCGTGTTGTTTTCCTATTATTTTGGTGTTGAAGGGCAAGGCAGCGCCCCACCTATTTCCGAAATGTCCACTGCCGCGATTGATACTTCTTCAGGAGTTCCTGAGCCAGAGACATTTCCTGCTCAGCAAGTTGACCCGGATGAAGGCGAACTTTAAAAACCTCCTCAAAGGCCAGAACTACGGAGGATTGTACAGAGGACAGCGTTATAGACTCATCAAACTCCCTGAGACCGGCAACTGTGTCATTGTCTGTAGTGCCGCTACCAAATACTTGCGAAAGCAGCGGGCGGTTTACTGACAGGGGGATTGACCCCTGTTCAAGCAGTGCGCCGCGGTATCTCTTTTGAGCCGCCCCGAGGATTTTTCTCCCATCTATGGTTATCTCACTGTATGAGGCGGCTGAAAAACACATGGGGTTTGCGGTGGCGGGGCTGGCCTCTGACCGTTTGAGCCGCCTTTGAGTTATCGCGCAGTCAAGTCCGAGGCGCTGAAACGCCTGAAAAAAGGCCGTCCCTATGATAGTGTAATTGTGTAGCAGGCTCTCAGAAAAAGGTGCTGCGCGTGTGCCGATTGAAAGACTAAACGTCAGCTCATCGTCGTGAACTATTGCGCGCCCTCCCGTGGGCCTTCGCACAACGGGGATATTCAGGGTCTGGCACACGGCGGTGTTTATATTGGCGATGCGCTGAAACGCCCCTATGGTTACCGAGGGAACTGTCCAGCCGTAAAACCTCAGCGTCGGCGGGGAATCTCCAGATTCGACCATCAGGGCAACCGCCTCATCTGCCGCCATGTTAAAACCGGCGTCGCCTACCGTGTATTCTATCAGTCTCCACAAACTTATTTATTCCCCGGCGTTAACAACCAGAACCGGACATTTAGCCTGCTCAATAAGTTTTTCTGTTGCGCTTCCCTTTAATAGTTTTTTAAACCCGCTTACTCCGTAACTTCCGACCACAATCATGTCCACTCCTTTTTCATCCGCAACTTCCAACATCATTTTATATGACCTGCCTGTCGGCACCAGAGTTTCAGCGTCAACGCCTCCTTCCGTTGACATTTTAGCAGTCATGTCAACATGATATCGGGCGTATTTTCTTTCATCTTCAGAGTGAATAGAAAATAGTACGATAAGATTACCCTTTAAACGCTTTGCGACTTCAACCGCCTCTTTTGCCGCCGATTCGCTGTGCTTTGAACCATCTATGCCAACTAGAACCGTTTTCCCCTCCAGCGTGGCGCCCCTTGGTACCACAAGCACTTTGCACGTAACACGCCCTATAATGTCTGCCGCTACCTCTCCGGCTAAAAATTTCAGGAGGCCTTTGTATCCCCGCCTTCCTATCACTAACAGGTCTATCTGGTTCTTTTGTACGTGTTCCACTATGCCTTGTTGTGGTGTGTCACCATATGACAAGATAATTCGGCAATCCAGGTTGAGAGCGGCAGCCCTTTCTTTAACTGAAGATAAGTACTGGCTTACGCTTTCTGTATCAACTTCACGCGGTAAATATGTTTCTATCTCGTAATTCTCATATACAAACCCCATCACAAAGAGAGTGCTCGAACATCTTGAGGCCAATGTTAAGGCGGTACGAATGGCCCCTTCGCTGAATTCTGTGCCGTCTGTAAATAAAAGTATATTTCCCGCTTTTGCCATCGGACATGATTGAACTTCACTCATATTGCCTCCTTTTCCTCTCCGGCAGCCCGATAATGATACAGGCACTACCATATAATTACCAAAAAATATATATGAGCCGGTTTTGGATCATAAACCGACTTTGCCACTTTATATTAACACATATTACATTTCTCCGCTACAATTTCTTGTCTGATTTTATCGTCAGTGTTGTGTGGTAAACCTCAGATGGCAGAGGACTACTTCTACTTTATTTCTTTAATGCGTTTGCCCCGAGTGCGGGATTTGCCAACAACGCCAGAGCTGTGATATTATTTATGTATAATGGTTAATTCTGAAAAGGCGAACTGCTGCTCTTCCGGTATAGAAAATACCCTGTTAGACATTAAGAAGGTCTCTGCGACACTATCGCGAAACGATAAATGGGGTGCAGTGAAGTGTCGGCTCACTTCGTTCAGAAATAACTACACCGTTACACCCGGACTTTACGCCCTGGGTAAGCCCTCAGAGGACTCGGATGTGTTTGTTAGCTCCAACTACAAGTTGAGCTTTGATAAGTTAAGGAGTGCGCTTGCGGGGATAAACGCATGGGTTTTAGTACTCGACACAAAGGGTATAAACGTGTGGTGTGCCGCAGGGAAAGGGACTTTCTCCACCGAAGAGCTGATAAAAAAAATATCTGATACGAATCTGCCTCTTTGTGTGCGACACAGAAGGCTTATTGTGCCTTAGCTTGGGGCGGTAGGAATAAGCGCGTATAAGGTCGTTAAGGCCACGGGGTTCAGAGTCCTGTTTGGACCGGTTTACGCGGCGGATATTGCGGCCTATATCAAAAATGGCTATAAGGCAACGGCACAAATGCGCGCAATTCATTTCCCCTTGGCAGACAGGCTGATACTAACCCCGATGGAAATAATTCCTATGCTCAGGTGGTACCCTGTGTATGCGGCTATTGTGCTGATTTTTTTTGGTGCGCATAGTACGGCTATCGTCTTTAGAGACGCGTTTTACGGCGGGGCGCCTTTTCTGTTACTCGGTCTTGTGGGCGTTTTGGCCGGGGCGTTTATAACGCCGGTATTTCTGCCGGTGATTCCATTTAGGGCGTTTTCGCTAAAGGGATGGATAGCAGGGCTTTTGGCCATGTTTTTAGCCATGAAATTAATTTCGGCGATGCCTGTCTCTCTTATGGTTTTTACATGGTTGTTTTTTCCAGCCGTGAGTTCTTTTGCCGCCCTTCAATTTACCGGCTCTACAACCTTTACAGGGATGTCGGGTGTTAAGAAGGAGCTGAGGTATGCCGTGTTTGCGTATGTAATTGCAGGGATGGCATCGTTGGTTTCGTTGATACTCTATAAATCGGGGGTGCTATGATATATTTAGCCGATGTGGCCACACTGCAATTTGACAGCGACAGGTGTACTGGGTGCGGCATGTGCGCTGAGGTTTGCCCGCATGGCGTCTTTATCATGGCAAACGGCAAGGCCAGCGTAACCGACAAGGACATGTGCATGGAGTGCGGCGCGTGTGAAAACAACTGCGCATTTGGTGCAATAACAGTAACCTCAGGCGTGGGCTGCGCCTCCGCAATCATTAACGGCATGATAACCGGCGGGGAACCGTCCTGCGGCTGCGGCTCTGACAGTGGCGCTTGCTGTTAACAGCCCGCAAAAACGACAGAAAAAGGATTAACGGCGTAGGGGGGTAACCCCCCTACAACCCGTAAATCTCACCACGTTTTACAATCTTCTCATGATTTCGTCGGCAACCTCCGATGTCCCTACCGCTGTTGGATCGTCCGGCGTGGGTTTCATGTCGTAGGTGACGTGTTTGCCCTCTTTGATTATGGAGGCGATTGCCGCGTCTATGCGGGCGGCCGCTTCGCGCTCGCCTATATAGTTCAGCATCATGATTGCTGAGAGCATCATTGCCATCGGGTTTACCTTGTTCAGGCCCTTGTACTTTGGAGCGCTGCCGTGTGTGGCCTCAAAGACCGCCATCTCACCGCCTATATTCGCCCCCGGTGCAAGCCCCAGTCCCCCAATCAACCCCGCCGCCAGGTCTGACACTATGTCGCCATACAAGTTCGGCAGCACCAGCACGTCATATAACTCCGGCTTCTGCACCAACTGCATACACATGTTGTCTATGATTCTGTCTTCATACTCTATGTCGGGATATGACTTCGCAACCGTATTGGCCACCTCTAAAAACAGCCCGTCTGAGTGCTTCATTATATTTGCCTTGTGCACAGAGGTCACCTTTTTTCTGCCGTTTGCCACCGCGTACTCAAAGGCAAAACGCACTATCCTCTCAGTGCCGAATACCGAAATCGGCTTTATGCTGATACCTGAGTCAGAACGTATGGACTTGTTTGTCTTTGACGCTATGAAATCTATCAATTCAAGCGTCTCTTTCTTGTCCTTTTGAAACTCTATGCCGACATACAGGTCCTCAGTGTTTTCCCTGACCACGATAAGGTCAACATTCGGATATACGCATCGCGCCCCCGCGTATGATTTACAGGGACGAAGGCAGGCATATAAATCAAGCTCCTGGCGCAGCGTCACGTTTACACTCCGAAACCCTGTTCCCACAGGGGTTGTTACCGGCCCTTTAAGCGCTATTTTATTCTTTTTTATGCTGTCTATGACGCGCGCGGGAAGCGGCACGCCCTCGGCCTCAAACACGTCTGTGCCCGCGTGCTGAACGTCCCAATTCACCTTAACGCCCGCCCCGGCAATAACCCTCACCACCGCGTCGGTTATCTCCGGCCCTACACCGTCGCCCGGTATCAATGTTATATCATGAACTGTCATAGGCTTATCCTCAGTAATTCCCTTGCTTCATCGGGATGGCTTGCGAGTAATCGCAGCTCGTCGTCGGTCAGTGGTTTTTGCGTGTGGAGATTGGCGTACTGTACCAGTTCAAGGATTTCTCTGGCCTCGTAGTCGCTATTGAAATGAACCCCAAGGCCGTCATACACGTGCCTGAACCCTGTTATGCCGCCGTATGCCCCTGTGGTTATCACCCTGCCGGTCTGCAGGAGGTCAGGCTCTCCCCTGCCCACCTCCTCATAGTCGTAGAGTTCATAGTTGCGGCGGTCTTTGAGTGTCCCGTCGGCGTGTATCCCCGATTCGTGGGCAAAGGCATTCGCACCTACTCCGGGCTGGTTTATTGCGATTGGAAGCCCGAAGGCGTAGGAGGCATACCGAGCTATCCTCCATGATTTTTTTAGATCAACATTGTCGCTCGTGATTCCTTTTTTAATGAAATACGGGGAAAACTTCAGCGCCAGAAGTATTGACACAAGGTCGGCGTTGCCCGCCCGCTCACCGTAACCGTTTACCGTAGTGTTGATGTATGTGTCTATCCCACACTCAATTGCGCCGCGCGCCCCGGCTATGGATATCGCCTCGGCCATTCCAAGGTCGTTGTGGCAGTGCATCTCTATGGGGAATTTCGTCTTCTCAGATAGGCTCTTAATCTTCTCGTACATGGAAATCGGGTCTTCACTGCCAAGTGTATCGCAGTACCGAAACCGCGAGGCGCCGTTTTCTTTGCCGGCAATAATAAACTCCTCCAGCTTATCGAGATCAGTGCGTGAGGCATCCTCGGCGTTCACACCCACGGTATCCGCCCCCGCGTCTTTGGCCGCACGCAGTGCCCTTACCATCCCATCAATGACATCCTTAAACGTCTTTCTGCCCTGATACTTGCCCTGTATCAGGATATCGGAGGTGGAGGCTGAGATGTTCAAATGCCTCATCTTAGGACAATTCTTAAATGTAGTCTCAATGTCTTCAACTACCGCCCTGCACCAGCCCTCAAGATGGATTTGCTTCATAATGCCTTTTTCAAACAGTTTCAGATTAGCATTGATGTAACCAACCTCATGCTTAAGTGTCGGAAAACCTACCTCGGACTGAAATATCCCCATCTGGTCCAGATAGATATTCAGCATCGTCTTGGACAGCTTTGGGAGGAGTATTCGGGACGTCTGAACGCCGTCACGATTCGTTACGTCAATTATGTGTACGGTATTTGCCATTTCTTATACCTCTTTCATCGGAATTTTAGACAGGCAATAAGTGTACTATATTTTTGTTTTTTATATCAAGCGATTTTTGTTATAATCTCATTTTGAGGGTGAGAGGGTGCAAATTATGGAGGATACATCGTAAAAATGGCAAAAAAAACGGCGTTAGTCACCGGAATTCTTGGGCAGGACGGGCCATATCTGGCACGTCTGCTGCTTGACAAGGGGTACAAGGTCTATGGACTCATTCGCCGGTACTCCAATCCCAACTTCGGTAACACGGACTATCTGGGCGTTACAAACGATGTGGAATTTGTTACCGGCGATATGACCGACGAAAAATCCCTTATGACTATCTTTAAACTCATCACCCCGGATGAGGTATACAATCTTGCCGCCCAATCCTTTGTGGGCGTATCGTGGGAACAGCCAAAGACTACCACTGAGATAAACTCCCTCGGTGTACTTTATCTGCTTAACGCTATGCGCGGCTTTGCCCCAAACGCCAGGCTCTTTCAGGCCTCAACCGGCGACCTCTTCGGCAACAACAACATCAACGGCATTCAAAACGAGGATGTCCCGTTTAAGCCGCGCTCCCCATACGCCGTTAGCAAGCTCTACGCCTACTGGATGACGGTAAATTTTCGCGAGAGCTACGGCATGTTCTGCTGCAACGGGCTACTGTTTAATCACGAATCCCCAATCCGGGGGCAGGAGTTCGTCACCCGAAAGATTTCCTCAGGCGCGGTTAAAATAAAGCTCGGCCTTACCGATGAGTTAATACTTGGAAACATTGACGGCAGGCGCGACTGGGGATTTGCCGGGGATTATGTGGAGGCAATGTGGCTCATGCTCCAGCATGAAAGGCCGGACGACTATGTTATCGCAACCGGTGAAATCCACTCCATACGCGAGTTTCTTGATACCGCGTTCAGGCGTCTCGGCATAAACGACTGGGGGCGTTATGTCAGATTTGATTCGAAATTCAGCCGTCCCGCAGAGGTACACACGCTATGGGGAAATTCTGAGAAGGCAAAGAAAATCCTCGGATGGTACCCTAAGGCCAGGTTCGAGGCCATCGTCCACATGATGGTTGACGCCGACTTAGAAAGGCTGTCCGCATGACAAGATACCTGTCAGGATTGAGGCGCGTGATGGCCACCCTCAGATACAAGGGTATTCGCTATGCCTATAACTACCTGCATTATCACATATTTTGGTTTGCGCGCCATCCGCTTATCATAAAGCTGTTATATCTTTTGGACGGCTATCCACAGTATCTGGAGATTGAGGTGACCACACGGTGCAACCTGCGGTGCGTTCAGTGTGAGCACACGTACTGGTCAGAGCCTGCCATTGACATGTCATTCGATAATTTCAGGCACATAATTGACCAGTTTCCACGCCTTAAGTGGATAGGCCTGACGGGCATCGGGGAGAGTTTCATGCACAGGGATTTCTTTAACATGCTTGAGTATGTCAAGAAAAAACGCGCAATCGTGGAGTTGTTTGATACGTTTTATTTTATTGACGAAAAAGCCGCCAGAAGGCTTATAGAAATAAACATCGAAAACTTTTTCGTCTCTCTGGATGCGGCAACGAAGCAGACATATGAGGCGCTGCGTGTCGGTTCGGACTGGAACAGGGTCACAGAAAACGTAAGGCAATTTTTCAGGATTAAAAAAGAGATGGGGGCGTTTTTCCCTGAGATGAACTTCCACTATATAATCAACAAACTCAACTGCGGCGAGGTTGCCAGATACGTAGAGCTTGTATCTGAGCTTGCTCATGGTGAGGACGTTACCATATTCTTTTCTCAGATGCTTCACAGATACAAGGAAACGGACGGCCTTTATACAACAGTCCCCGAACAGACCATAGCCGCGGCGATTGAGGCGGGTAAGAAACACGGGGTAAAGATAACATGGAATCTCGACGTGCCCACTGACAAGCCACCTATGAAAAACTGTATTGAGTGGACGATGCCGTTTATATTCGCAACGGGGGACGTAATCCCCTGCTGTGCCGGAAATGAGGCAAACCGGCGGGATTTCCAGCGCGAGACCTCCCTTGGGAACATTTTTAACCAGAACTTCAGAGAAATCTGGAGGGGGCGGCGTTATAAGAATCTTAAAACGATGCTCAAATCGGGGCAGTGTCCGCCCCCCTGCGGCAACTGCTGTATTTACAAATCCCGGGCAGAGGTCTGACACAATGCGTGTGCTTGTTGTGGCTCCCCGGATGTACGTCTACGGCGGTGCTGAACTGGTCATAGTTGAGCTTTTAAACTACCTGTCAGAAAATAAGATAGAACACGCCCTGCTTACCACCGGAGTCCTTCCCGAAATAGAAATGGAGTTGATAAAAAAAGACACAGAAATCATAACCCTGCCGTTTGAGGCATCAGACGACTGGCGTGATTTGCTGAAAAATATGTGGCTCTTAAGCAGGGGAGTACGCCGCCACGCAGAGAGGTTTGACGTGATAAATCTGCACAACTGCCCTGCCGAACTTGCGGCATTCAGCATTTCTAAGCCCGCCGTGTGGCTTTGCAACGAACCGCCGGAGGTGTTCTTAGGTGGCGGCACGGCAGGGGAATCCGCGCCTAAGAGATTAATGAAGGCCATGTTTTATGACTTTGATAAGTTTATCGTCAGGCGGTTTGTAAGAAACATCGTAGTGGCGGACGAGTTCAATGCCGTGCGCTTTAAGTCGTTGTATGGGCTTACCCCTCAGATAATCCCGTACGGGATAAACTACGGGTTTTTCTCCAATCCACCTGAGACGATACCAGTAAATCATGGCCGGTTTATAGTCCTTCAGTCCGGCATGTTTAACCCATATAAGAATCAGCTTGAATCAGTGAAGGCGGTGAATTTATTGAGGGATAAAATCCCCGGTATATCATTGGTACTGGCGGGATTTCAGGGTGGGGCATATTTTGAAAGCGTAAAAAAATATATTAACGACAACGCCCTCAACGACATAGTACAACTGCCAGGGCATGTAAACAGGGAACAACTCAGGGAACTGTACTACGCCGCCGACGTGCTCCTTCATCCGGTAAAATCCCAGGGCGGCTGGCTGTCACCGTTTGAGGCACTCGCGGCTGAAACCCCTGTTGTCGTATCGCCTGAAATGACCGCTGCCCCTGTGATAAAATCTGAGGGCATCGGCACAGTAACCGAGGACTACGCGGGAGCGCTCATGGATGTGTACCTAAACCGCCCAGGACATAAACAAATCGCAACGCGTGGAAGACTGTTTGTAAAAGACAACCTGACGTGGGATAATTTTTGCGGCAAAATGGTCATGGCCTTTGAGGCGGCACTGATAAAATACCGCGGCTGACAGATTAAAATAGAAATAATTTTTTGGATTTTCCTGATCTGGCCAGTATTATTATGTTGTATCGAAAGCGTTGGAACTGTCTGAGTCATAGTTACAGAACGCCATCATCATAAGGTGTCATGCAGTATCAAAAAATGGTGTATTTTGCATCCAGATTGCACCTATACTTTTACACACTTAAAGGGTTACTTTAAGGTTGATTGGGTGATCTTTCCCTTGACAAGCCCCGCCCCTCTGTGGTTAGATAAAGCATGGGCAAATTGGATACAGAGATAGACTTTTTAAACGAAAACTTGTCGGAATGGCTTAAATATTATAAGGGGCACTTTGCGCTTGTTAAAAATGCTCAGCTTATTGGCACGTTTACAACACCTGAAGAGGCGTACATAGAAGGAATAAAGCAGTTTGGCAATGTCCCTTTCCTTGTTTATCAGATAAAAGAAGAAAAAACAGTTGATCAAATACCAGCGTTAATGCACGGCTTAATTCATGCCGGTTTTTAATCGTATCGCATTTCCGCAACCGGCACATAATGTTTCGGGGTTCTCTGCACTTCTTCAGATGCGCGGCCCATTAATAGAAATCAAATTTGAGGTTCATCCTAACCTTGATAAATTTGTTCTCCATCATAAGTAAGCGGTAGTTGCTTAGTTTGTTGCCATCCTTGTCCCTTTCTGTCATTCCGGCTTGTCCGGAATCGTCCCTTAACTGGTTGTTTCATGATGATTTTGCCTATTCTGAGGTTTAAGGATAGATTCCGGACAAGCCGGAATGACAGACAAAGAAAAAAACAGTCTGGAAAGCATTGCAACTTCCCATGAGAACTTGTTTTATTCGTTAGAGCAAAATTACCATCCGCCCCGGATCCCCGGATTTCAATCTTGACTTTTACTGCCTGAGAGTGTTAGTTTTCTATGCTATGGCAAAAGATTTTAAAGATACTTTAAATCTTCCAGATACGAACTTCCCTATGAAGGCGAACCTTGCCCTAAGGGAGCTGGATTTCCTGGCCTTTTGGCAGGAGGCGGATATACGCGCGAAGATGGAAGAGAAAAACAAGGACAACCGTCCATATTGCCTTCACGACGGCCCGCCCTATGCCAACGGGCATATCCACATCGGGCACGCCCTCAACAAAATCCTCAAGGACATAATCGTTAAATTCCACGCCATGAGCGGGCGTTACTCGCCGTACGTACCGGGCTGGGACTGCCACGGCCTTCCCATTGAACATCAGGCAGATAAGGAGCTGGGGGCAAAAAAACTCACCGTCTCAATAATCGAAAAACGCGCCCACTGCCGCTCCTATGCGCAACGCTTCATAGACATCCAGAGAGATGAGTTCATTCGCCTTGGCGTATTCGGCAACTGGTCTAACCCGTACATCACGATGCACTACGACTACGAGGCCGACATCGTGGCGGAGTTTTTTAAAATCGCACAAGCCGGTTACGTTTATAGGGGAAAGAAGCCCGTCCACTGGTGTCCGACATGTGTTACCGCCCTTGCCGAGGCCGAAGTGGAATATGCGGATAAGACTTCACCTTCGGTATATGTTAAATTCAAACTGACTGATGATAGTGTTATTAAATTGTTCGGAGAGAAACCCAATAAGGATGTTTTTATTGTTATATGGACAACGACCCCGTGGACGTTGCCCGCGAATCTTGCGCTTGCCGTACATCCTGATGTTGACTATGTGGTTGTTGAAGCTGAAGGGGTATCATACATAGTTGCCGCTCCGCTTCTTGAGAAACTTGTGGACATAGGACTTGGCGGTACAATAGTTAAACAAGTAAAAGGCAACGCACTTGAAGGACTTAAAGCACATCACCCATTCATTGACAGGCTGTCGCAGGTAGTCTTGGGAGATTTTGTCACAATAGAGGATGGAACTGGAGTTGTACATATTGCCCCCGGACACGGCGAAGATGACTATCGCACGGGAATAAAATATGGCCTTGATATATATGTCCCCGTTGACGACAGGGGCAAGTTTACCGCCTCCGCGGCAGATAATCTCGCAGGGAAATTCGTCTTTGATGCAAATGCTGAAATTATTGAGATATTGCGAGATAACGGTGCCCTTATTGCGCAGCAGTCCATAACCCATTCCTACCCGCACTGTTGGCGCTGTAAGAAACCCGTCATATTTCGCGCTACTGAGCAGTGGTTTATCTCAATGGAACACGGCGACCTGAAGAAACGCGCTGTTGAGGAGATCGAAAAGGTCCAGTGGGTGCCCTCTTGGGGAAAGGACAGGATTTATGGCATGGTGAAAAACCGGCCAGATTGGTGCATATCAAGGCAGCGCTCATGGGGTGTGCCGATTGCCCTTCTGCTGTGTAAGGACTGTGGCGAGGCGGTAATAGACAATGGCGTGTTCGATAAGACTGTGGCGCGATTCAGGGAAGGTGGTTCTGACGTGTGGTTTACGCTTGAGCCGGGGGAGCTTCTTCCCGATGGTTATAAATGTAAAAAATGCGACGGCGGCACATTTATTAAAGAGACTGACATACTGGACGTGTGGTTTGATTCGGGCGTAAGTCAGGCCGCGGTGCTTGAGCGACGGGCTAATCTCACATGGCCGGCCGATATGTACCTCGAAGGTAGCGACCAGCACAGGGGCTGGTTTCAAAGCTCATTGCTTACATCAATGGCCACACGCGGCGCGGCACCGTTTAGAACTGTCCTCACTCATGGCTTTGTCGTTGACGGCAGGGCGAAAAAAATGTCCAAATCTCTGGGCAACGTCATTGCCCCGGAAGACATTATAAAACAAAGCGGCGCGGAGATTCTAAGACTGTGGGTCGCCTCTGAGGATTACAAATACGACATCAGAATATCAAAGGAAATCCTCCAGCGTCTGACTGAGGCATACAGAAAGATTCGCAACACATGCCGATTTTTGCTTGGAAATATCAACGGCCTTGAGCAAGGCTATCACCCAGAAGCTTCACTTACTGAGCTTGACCGATGGGCGATGAGCAGCCTCCACCGCATGATTAACAACGTCACGGCGTCGTACCAGCGTTTTGATTTTCACGAGGTCTTTCACATCCTTTACAACTTTTGCATAGTGGATATGAGTTCGTTCTATCTGGATATTATAAAAGACAGGGTTTATACCGCTGCAAAACAATCGGCAGAAAGGAAGGCCGCGCAGTGGACGATGAGACAAATACTTCTAAGTATCACAGGGCTGATGTCGCCGATTCTCTCGTTTACCGCCGAGGAGGTCTGGCAGTCTTTGAAACTGAATAAAGTGGTTGACGAGGAGAGCGTTTTTCTAAGCGCGTTTCCCGCCGCCGATGCCCAATTTGTTGATGACGAGTTGGACAACCGCATACGCACATTTATGAAAGTAAGGGCTGTGGTGAACAAGGCGCTTGAATTAAAGCGGCAGGAGAAATTTATTGGCAACGCACTTGAGGCCAAAGTGGCACTGTTCGCCGGTGAAGCGCAGTACGATGTTTTAAAGGGTTACGAGCCAGAACTGCCCACGCTGTTAATCGTATCACAGGCCACGCTCCAGCCTTTGAGCGCGTTGACCGACGAGCTAAGGCAGCAGTCCCACACGGAGGATACACTGCCGGAGCTGTTTATTGTTGTCAGTAGGGCAGGGGGCGAAAAATGCGGACGCTGCTGGAATTTCAGCGCCACCGTTGGAAGTTTTACCGACGAACCGGAAGTTTGCGATAGATGTTACCATGTGTTAAAGCAAATGGAGCAGACGTGAGCGTAAACCCGTCGGCTAAGCTATATTTTCTCCTCTCATTTTTTGTTTTTGTGGCTGACCAGATTACAAAATATCTTATTGAGCAAAAACTCGCCCTCTATGGCTCTATCCCCGCCACGACGTATCTGAACATCGTGAACTGGCGAAACAAGGGTTCGGCCTTCGGGCTGTTTCAAAGCTGGGGAAACAAGCCGTTTATCATATTGTCTGCGGCGGTGCTGGTAATAATAGCCTGCCTTCTGATATTCGGCACTAAGGACATGTTCGCGCTGTCACTTATATTGGGCGGGGCGGCGGGCAATATGACCGGCAGGATAATGACAGGGTCAGTGGTGGATTTCCTTGATTTCTATCACGGTAAATACCATTGGCCGGCGTTTAACGTGGCGGACATGGCCCTGACATGCGGCATAGGGCTGATGATTATCAGCCACTTCAGAAGGGGTTGACAGCCAAAGTTCGGCTGCCCAAAGTTTGGCTACCCGCGGCTTTATTAAAAAAAGTCTCCTACCGCGCCGGACCGATAATGGCCTCAATCTTCTCAAAATCAGCGCCAAGCACATAAGTACCGTTTATGATTAAATAGGGCGTGGCCGAGGCACCAAGTTTAACCCCCAATTCTTTATGTTCTTTGAGGGTTTTCTCGATTTGCTCATCTTTACAAACGGGTGGTTTTTCTTTGTCGTACCTGCCGTTCATAACGTCTATAAAGGCCTGCGGACTATTCTTTGAGCAGAGAATAAATCTGGCCTTATCCATGGCGTCCGGGTGAATTTGCACTGATGGAGTTAAAAACACGTATCGCGTAACATCCTGCCTTTTACTCATATAAGCGGAAAGCCTCCTGCTGAAAGGACAGTCAGGGTCTTCGAATTCGATTACGGTGTTTTTGCCCATGCCGATACGAATGGCGTTGTCGGTAGGGATTGTCCCCGAATGCTGCGGTTTTACAGGCTGTTCAGCGCCAGCTAAGGCCGACAACAGGACAATCGCCGCCGCAAAAATATATACAACAAACTTTCTATTCATCGCTACAACCCCTCCATCAGAGACATATTTTAATAGACGCAATCAAACATCGCAACAGGTACAATATACAAACAATATCATTTTAGTCAATTTGTTTTATAGAACTCCTTCCACGCGAAATACCCGATACCGGCAACGGCTATAACTGCCTGCAAGGCGACAAGCACATAACGCAGCGCGAAAATCCCGCCTTTTGAAATGGACAAAAACATCTTTATCCCCATCACATGAAGCACCACTCCGAGAGGAAGCATCAAAAAAAACGCGGCAAGTCCGCCAATAAACCCCGTTAGCAGGCCATACCAGACAACCATTACGACTCTTTTCCGGACGCTCGTTCCCACAGGAAGACTATAATATTTCACGGCAGAGAATGTCAAATGCCCCCAGCGACACGGGGATTAATAGTCGTGGAGCTTTTGAGCAGGAATTATTTATACTGAGGTTGTAAGGTTGATATATATTATCAGGCAGTTTTGCAATTCTTGATTTCAGGGTAAGTATTTGTATTATATAGACAATATATGGCTTATTCTATTTTTAAATCATATGTGCATTAATAATCAATGATTAGTGTATTTATGAAATATCTTATTCTATTTTTAAATCATATGTGCATTAATAATCAGTGATTAGCGTATTTATGAAATATCTTAGTCTGTCATTCCGGCTTGTCCGGAATCTGTCTCAGCACATCCTCAAGCCAAATACGATTCCGGACAAGCCGGAATGACGACAAGACAAGAAGGGTGATGACAATTTATTGTCGCGGAGTGAGATAAAATATATTATTGTAGGTATGATTTAGAAATGGAATTAGAGGGTATCAGGCGGTGTTGCAAAAAAGTATCGGAAATGCCTATTTTTACCGTTTAACGACCTTTTTATGACTAAGTCAAGGATTTTTCTTAGTCAAAGCGTCAAAAACCCGACACTATGGGGAATGTGCTGGGGAGGGGTTGGTAGATCGAATCTCTATGTTGCTCATTGCTCTTGTCAGCTACCTTCATCTGGCCCATCACCATCCCCAGATTGCATGACCATGCGTGCAACAGATGCAGCGCTCGTCCAGCTTTGCCTTTACGTGAGCGTCTTACCGTTTTGCCGTCTAATGCTATATGCTCCTCTTCATCAGGGATGATCCCAATATGACTCGCCCACTGGCTAAATGCCTCCTCAAATTTCTCAGAATCTATAAGGGAAAATACCCTCCTGAAAGTATCGTGCGAGGGAATACCGTTGCTCAGTGTCAAAAAATTGCCTAACCACGCCATCTTTGTCTCCCCAAATTCTGCTACTGCCTCCCAGTCATCACATCCAGATATTACCGCACATAATGCTATACATAATATGTCTGATAGTGCATGTAGCTTGTTATTTGTCTCTCTCCTTGGATCTGGAACTTCCTCAAAATACGGCTTCGGATTCGGTAACATAGGTTCCTCCTTATTTTTCTTTATCCCTATCTCCCTTCACTTTCTATGCCAGATATTTTCTTGCCTCCACCTTCTTTTTTATAGTGCGTTTGCCCTGGGCAGATGGTTCCTTTTGTTATCATAAAAGCCCATTCATCAACAAATAACACTCTTTCACATCCTCAAAATCAGAATTGCGCGTCTCAATTACCACGTTTATTCCCCGTTCATTTATCACATCTGCATACTGCCTTACTATATCGTATTGAACGCTGTCATCGCGTATTGGCCAGTGTCTGTCTGTCAGGCCGTCGTTTTCTGACAGGTGAAGCTCAAGGATTCTATGCGCGTATTGCTTGAACAAAAGCTCAACCGCGGCAGCGTAGTTAAATCCCGTAAGGTGCGAGGAAATATTTAAGTGCCCTAAATCTAACAGGAGGTATATGCCGGGAAATCTGTCAAGCATCTCAGTTATTTCCTCAATGTGTATCATAAAACAACAGTGTCTGTCCGGGTTTGGGTAGAGATTCTCCAGCGCAAGCCTTATGTCGGGATACTCCATTTTGAAATATGACACTGACTGCCCGATGTCTTCAACTGTGAATGTGTTCTTATCATATAAATCAATGAGAATTTCTTTTTTGAGGCTGAATGATTTCTTAAAACCCGAGTGTACCGAATAGTATGGAATCTCAAGCGCCCTGATACAGGCAGCCGCATCCTTTATAAACGCGCGGGTTCGGTCACTGTTTTCGGCGAAGTTCATTATAAAGTGTCCGGTTGGGGGAGGGGGGAAATAGCCGTGCAGGAGGAAGTTTAATCCCATGTGGTTTTTTATTTCAATGAGTTTCGCTGTCAGGCCATCTTCGTAGTTGCACCCGCCGCTGAGTTCAATGTTTTTTGTGAACTGGGCGCACCGCCTCACGCACTTGATGGTGCTTGCTGAGTTAATCGCTGATGTTGAGACGTAAATCAGGTTTATTATCCCCTCAGGCCGCATTTTTTATGTAATTATTTACAATAACGCGAGCGAAGTCCATCGAGCTTGTAAACGCCGGCGATATGGAATTCAGCACATGGACAGAGTTTCCATCCTTCACTACGATGAAATCTGTGACAAGCTCCTTCGTCTTCCAATCTACCAGTTGCGGCCTGACTCCGGCCTTGTCAGAGGGGACTACGTCCTTAGGCTCCAGGTCTTTGACCAGGACACGGGCATCCTCAAAGAAATATTTAAACAGGTATTTCTTTGGCTCAGTAAAGGCGACTTCCCTGAATTTGGGGTTTTCAGAGAATAACACAAGCTCCCGCCTTAATATCTCCAGCGCCTCTGAGTCAATGCCTTTTAGTATGCCATAGTTTTCCCTGCCGAGGGCGGGGATGGCCGTCGGCCCGAGGTAAACACTGCCGTCTATCCCCCGTGTGAAATGCACCCCAAGGAACGGGTTTCGTATGTCTGGCACAGGATATATGCTTCCCCGTATCATTGAGACACTGTCAGGCCGCAATTTCCTATAAATACCCTTAAACGGCACGAGGCTATATTGAGAGCCTACGCCAAAGGCATGGGCGACTTTGTCGCTGTACGCACCGGCAGCGTTTATAAACGTGCCGAATGCAATTGCCCCGTTTGTCGTCATACAGGTAGCGCTTCCCCTGACGCCCTTAAACTGCGTATTTTTGATGATTGTAACTTTACCGGTCTTTAATAGGTCATCATAGAGAGCCATCAGCACCGCCTTTGGGTCAACGACCGCCGTATCATACGAATAGAGCGCTGTGGCGCAGGTCTTTGCCGCCGGTTCTATTTCGTTTAGTTGCCGCTCATCTATAAGTTCCACCCTTGCCCCGTTTGCCGTTGCCCTCTTAAGTAGCTCTTTCAGGATGGGTATCTCTGTTTCGTTTTTTGCAACTATGACCTTGCCGGATTCAAAGAGCGGGAGGCCTCGTTCCCTGCAGTATTCCTTCATGAGCATGTTTCCCCTGAGGCAGGACTTCGCCCTTAGTGTGTCGGGCATATAGTAAACACCGGCGTGAAGTACGCCGCTGTTTCTCCCTGAGGCGTGTCTGCCGGGGGCGTCTTCCTTTTCAATTATGACGATGTCCTTGTATCCATCCTTAAGGAGTTGCCGTGCAACAGTAAGTCCTATTATCCCCGCGCCGCATATCAGTATTTCTGCCCCTTTTACCGCCACCATACCTTTTCCCTTAGAACCTGGTACAGGTATGCCGCTCCCCATTTAATTGTCTGAAGTTTCGCCTCGCCGCCGATTCTCTTTGGCTCATCACCGGCTATCTCTGTGATTTTCAATTTTCTCTTTGCCGCACGGGTTGACAGTATAGGCTCCCAAAAAAGCCTCGTCCTGAATAATTTCTCCGGCGTTGTGTATGTTATCTCCTTATCCAAATCAAGGCTGCTTACCAGTTCCTTTTTATACGCACGATATATCCCCATGACATCGGTATATGTGCCGCCATAGAGGAAGTTTACAGTTCTGGTAAAAAACCAGTTGCCAAAACCCGTGACGATGTTGTCGTCATAGCTCTTAGCCCCATCGCCGTATCTGGAGACGATGACCATGTCGTAGCCCTCTCTCATCTTTTCGACCAGTTTCGGTATCAGCTCAGGGATACAATTGCCATCAGGACTAAATGTGATAATAACATCGCTTTCAATGGAATTAATTGCGTCTATCATGGCACGGCGCACGCCTGGCACCTTTTCCAGATACAATGTGTAATTATTTTCTCTTATATATTCAATTGAACCGTCCGTAGAGTTGCCGTCAACAAATACTATCTCGTCAACCCACTCCCTATTGACCTTCGGCATTATCTGCCTTAACCCCACGATTTCATTAAACGTCGGTATTAACAGCGCTACTTTCACTTAAAATGACCTCCTTATCTTTAATAAATGCCTCAGCCGCCATCAGTCTTTCAGAAACTCCTCAACTTTTCTTTCGAGACTTCCCTTGTCTAACCCATAGTACTCTCTGATGATTTCTCTGCCACCGTACTTGTAACAAAACCCCTTGTCATGCCCGATGCCTAAACGCCTGAGTTTAACAGGCAGGTCGTTATCTATGATTATCTCGCCAAGGGCGCTGCCAAGCCCGCCTGCTAAGAAGTGCTCCTCAAGGCTGACAATCTTCTTTACCCCCCTGAGTGCGTCTATTAATAATTCCTCATTTATTGGAAATGTATATATGTCTATTACTCCTGTGTGGATATTTCTTTCCTCAAGACGCCTTGCCAGTTGCAGCGCGGTATGTGTCATGCAGCCCGTTGAAACCAGATAACAGTCCTTTCCCGTCTTAACAACCGACGCACCCGCCGTAAAATCTGTATCAGGGGCATATATATCAGGGAAGACCTGTCTGTCAATCCTGACGTAGGTGGTGTTTTTTATATTATAGGACATCCCCGCAACCGCTCCTGCCATAACGCTGTCAGTGATATTGTGTATAGTTATGTTTGGCATTGAGCGCATTATGGCAATGTCTTCAAGCACATGGTGCGTCGGCCCGGAATCCTCATAACTCATCCCCGCCCCAACCCCCGCTATGGTCATGGGGATTGTCATGATTGAACACTCGACCCTGATTTGCTCAAGACACCTAAGCGTAATAAACGGGGCTATCGCATAGAGATATACCTTTTTTCCCTTGAGCGCAAGGCCGGCGCCGATGAGGACGGCATTTTGCTCGGCTATCCCAGCGTTTACAAACTGCGCCGGTAAGTCTTTTCTGAATTTATCAAGGGACGGTGCCCCCATATCCGCCGAAATCAATACCACGTCGCGGTCTGCCGCGGCTATCTCATATATCTTGTTCCAGAAGGAGTCTCTTTGCGCTATGTTATTCATCGCCTTGCCTCGTCAATAAGCACACCCTCGCCATTTCTGCGTCTTTGCCCTTAGGGGCCTGGCCATGCCATATGGGATTGTTTGTAAGACACTCAATCCCTTCGCCCTTCACGGTGTCGGCTATCAGCACGAGGGGTTTATGTGACCGTCGGCAGCGCACATAGGCAAGTGCCTCAACTATATCCTTTATTGAGTGCCCGTTTACCCGTTTGACATTCCAGCCACATGCCCTCCATTTGTCTTCCATCGGCTCAAGCGCAATTATGTTTTCTGTAAAATCTGTAACGCAGAGGTAATTCCTGTCCACAATAGCAACCAGATTGTTTAATTTATTGTGCGCCGCAAACATTGCGCTCTCCCATATTGAGCCTTCATAACACTCTCCGTCACCCAAAAGCGTAAACACCATAAAGAGGTCCTTGTCCATCAAGGCACCCAGGGCAATGCCGGCGGCCACTCCTAACCCATGCCCCAGCGACCCCGAGGTCAGCTCCACGCCCGGCACATCCCACTGCAGGTGAACACCAAACATACCATCAGGCTGGGCAAACCTGTCAAGCTCCGAGATGTCGAAAAACCCTGTGTCGGCAAGCACCGCGTAGAGGAGCGGGCTTGCCTGCCCCTTGCTTAGAATAAACCTGTCTCTGCCACTCCATTGCGGGTTTTCAGGGTCATATTTGAGGATGCCCCCGTAGTACAAGGCAACCATTATATCAACGCTTGACAGAGACGATGTCACATGTCCCGTCCCTGCCTTTACGCACATATCAAGCACCCTTTTCCTAAGTTCGTAAGACTTGTTTTTTAAACTGACCGCCGAGCCGCTCAATAAAATCTCCTTGTTTAATAGCCTAAAATTAATCGCCTAACAGCTTCCTCTTGATCTTACATCCGAGCATCTTCTCAATATGTCTTCTTACCTTGCCGCCGAATCGTCTTTGTGCCATGTCCAGATACAAGGGGTTTGCATGATATGTATAAAACGCCTCATCCCTGAACCTCAGAACCTCGGCGGAAGTTAAAAACTTCGTTGGCAGGGGTTTCGTATCAACCCCAAGCTGTGCATACCCGTTCAACGTATCGGGGAGGTGTTCTTTGGCGGTCTTGTTGTATAACTCAGAGCCGGGGTATGCCATTACAGAATAGAAATTTGCGAACTCGCAGTTTAACTCAGTCGCAAGCCGCAGTGTCTCCTCCATCGTGCTGATGTTATCCTCCGGCAGGCCGAACATAAAATTCCCCAGCACATATATATCATTGGCCTGAATCATCCTGACAACTGCCTTTATGTCTTTATGAATCTTCTTGTTGACATCTTTTCTTACGCCCTCGTTGGCTGATTCTATGCCCAGACAAATCCAGTTTATTCCGGCGTGTTTCATCTTCTTTAACAGCCGCTCCTCAATCGTATCAACCCTGCCATATACCCAAAGGTTCACATCATGCCCGCGTTCAATCATCATGTCGCAGAATCTCTCCACGCGCTCTGCCGACAAGATGAACAGCTCATCATCAAGTCTGATATTTCTCACCTTATACTTTATTACAAGCTCATCAATCCATGAAAAAACCGTATCCAGCGACCAGTACCTGATACCCGGCCTTCCAAACACAGAATTGATGCAGCAAAAGGTGCAGTTATACGGGCAGCCCAAAGACGTGTTCATGGCCACATATGGAGACCTGACGTCTGAAAAATCCTCCTTCGTGCTGCCTTCAAAATCCTGAAAGCAGTGCATATTGTGCGCCCTGTAACTGGTCAACGGCGGGAGCAGATCCCACGCGTAACCCGTAAGCTGCGCGTCCAGGTCTTCTATAATATCCGCAATAGGATTCACTGTAATCCCCGCACTTCTACCGTTATAGCAAAGTCCTCTTATATCGTGCAAGCCGCCCCTGCCTTTGAGGCAGTTTATCAGCCCCTTGATAGTGCGAGGGCCTTCGCCGATGATTACGAAATCCACCGCCTCTTCTGTAATCGTACGCCCTGGTAGTGCCGAGGGGTGCATACCGCCCATAGCCAATGGCACCGCGTCGTTTGCCCTCTTTATATCCCCTGCAATCCTGCCAGCGGCGGGCATAGTCTGAGTTGACGCCGATGGATTATGCCCATAGACCATCATGACGATTAATTCGGGGTTGTAGTGGCTGAGTAGCGCACTTGCCGTATTGTCGTTCCATCCTTCAACGTTTACGTCATAGAGCCTTGTAGAGAACCCCGCCTCCCTTATATATTGGGCATTCAGCAAAGTCCACACGGGGGTAGCCGTTGCGGTGTATTCGCCTGAAAGGTCCTGATAGGTCTTTTGATGATTGCCGGGATGGATAAACAAGACATCGGTTTTATTCAATAGCCCGCCCATAAGATTTCATTATTTAGCAAACCTTTCACTGCTTTAGATTATCATATTGTGCTGTAATATGCAACGGGTTGGGGGGAGGGTGGGGCAGGGTGCCGATGTGGCGGCCTACCGCTTTGTTTTGTGCGGTTCGGACACGAAACGGCAGCGATGTTGTGATGGTAATGAATCCCCAATATTGGGTGTAAATTCCATATGTTTGAGATTTTATAAAACGTAACATGCCGATAAATAACGATATTAATCTGGCATGGATATTGCTCATAGTAATCGTATCTCATCAACTAAATTAAGAGGAGGAAAATATGTACGAAGGTTTTGGAGCGAGGCAGGTAGGAACAGATTCAGACAAGGGGAAGGTTGAGTTTAAGCTTTTTATCCCCATCACACGCGACCCGAAGATCAAAGAAATCAAAGTAATCGGGACGTTTCAGGAACAACTTAAGAAGAAACAGGTAAATTGGGACCCTACCAACGCCCCTGTTATGGAGCTTGAATCTCACACCAAGGGCTATCTTTGGCATTATACCACTGACGCTGTCCTGTCTGAAGGATTTTACGAGTACAAGTACTATGTGACATTTGATGACCCCTCGGTTCCCTTTCGTTTGTGCACTGACCCGTGTGCGCGTTACGGCGGCAGTGAGTGTCAGAATTCAGCATTTGTCGTTGGTGGCAGCTATCTTAGCGTCGCCCCGCTTAGTGTTCCGAGAAAACCGCATCGCGACCTCGTCATATATGAATTGAACATAGACGATTTTACGGCTGAGTATCGTGGTGGCAGTGCGCCTATTGAATCAGTTACAGAAAAGATTTCTCATGTAGCTGACCTTGGCGTCAACGCCATATTATTTATGCCGTGGACGGCGTGGCCGGGCTATGGTTATAGCTGGGGATATACGCCGTATCAATACTTTTCGGTTGAGTATCGTTACACTAACGCCATTGGCAAGCCCTCAGAGAAACTCTCTCTGCTGAAGACATTGATTTCTGAATGCCACAAGAAAGGGATTCACGTCATTATGGACGGGGTTTACAACCACTCCGCAGACGATGTGAATAAATTTCCTTACTATCATTTTTATCAGAAAAAGGACGATTGTCCGTACGTTGGGAAATTTGGGGGCGCTTTCGGAGGCCTGACTGACCTGGATTATCACAATGACTGTACGCAGGAATTCATCAGGGATGTGTGCTGTTACTGGATGGATGAATTTAAGATAGACGGTATCAGATTCGACAATACCACCAATTACTATATAAGCGACGACAATCGGGGGCTGCCTAAGCTTCTTGAGGACATAGCCAATCACGTCTCTGAAAAGGGCGAAAATAACTTTTCCCTGACCCTTGAGCACATTGATATGAGCGCCGCCCAGGTGACAAAGCAGACAAAGGCCACGAGTTATTGGGATAACTCTTTGTATGATAACACACGTGATAGCCTCTTGAACTGGACTGTAAACCCGAGACTACTGATAGCCTTCAACGCCAACAAGTGGTTAAAAGAGAAAGAGGGTGACGGCACAACCAAAGACAACAAGGTGGCCACTACATACCTGACTAATCACGACCACTCTCATGTGGCGTGGTGGGCCGGTGCAAGAGATAATAACCAGGGTTCAGGCGCAATGCAGTGGTACCGCACACAGCCCTATGTCATTGCAATGATGACAATGCCAGGGGTTCCAATGATCCTCAATGGACAGGAATTTGCCGAAGACGCATGGGTTATGGAAGACGACAAAGGCTCAGGGCGCAGGGTAATTCCCAGACCATTGCGATGGGAGCTTTCGGGTGATAATATAGGGAAACCATTGTCTGATCTGTACAAAAAACTGATCGGGTTACGCCTTGCGTTTGACACTCTTCGCAGTGATGACTTCTATCCCGATTGGGCAGATTGGATGAGAAAACCGAATCAGGAAGGATACGGAATGGACGCAGACAATCAGATAGTGATATTTCGCCGCATGGGTAATCTCAAAGGAGAGGTGGAGCGGTTTGTTGTAGTGTTGAACTTCTCTCAGGACAGAAAGACCGTATCTGTACCATTCGATGTGAATGGCCGATGGAAAGACCTTCTCGTTGAGCCTAATTGGGAATTTGACGTGAGCGGATTTCATAAAAACGTAACCGTTAATTCTAACTGGGGCTATATATTCTACAACAAAAGCAGATAGAATTTTAAGCGTCGTATTCGCAACACAAAGGGCCGGAGCACTGAAGCCGCCAGCGGGCGGCCGCCCAAACGCAATAGACAAAACATGTGCAAAACTACGGGGTGAAGGGGGGGTTACCCCCCCTTCGTCGTTAATCCTTTTAGTCTTTTTAGTCTTAATGTTCCCTAAGTGAGCGCGCCACAAGCCCTATTCCCCCGGCGAGCATTGTGAGCATCAGCAGTGTATTAAACAGGCTTGTCGGGCGGAAGTAGATGTCGAGGCGGGTGATTATACCGACTAATATTATTAAGCCCCCGCCCAGTGTCAGTACCCAGCCGACGATGGAGCCGCCATTAAAAAACAATATCCCTATCCCGAATAACAACGGGATTAACGTCATCCCAAAGGCCGAGTGCCCCCATATGTACCAACCGCCTGAACTCACAATCACGTGATTCAAAAGTAAATACCCGCCCACAATGACCATTATAAGGCCCATTAAGAAACTGCCTATGCCGCCCGATGTCCCACCCGCACCTCTGACTTTGGCCATCTTTTTATAACCTCCTCCTGATTTTATTTCCAATCGGCACCCGTCCATGTCTTTTTGTAGGTTCGCAGCGCGTACGCACAGAGTAAGACCTGCTCCATTGAAGTCCACCGCCGCCTTGTGTCATCGTCAACAGCGCCCATAAACTCACTCAGCATTTGTATTACGTCAAGCGGTTCGGTGATGTTTAGCAGTTCCTGCAACTGGTCCTGTCGCGGCAGCCACACGGCCTTTGACCGTTTGAATCCCTGATTCATTACGTCTATCAGCACCTTGTCATCAACAAGCGATATGCTGGCGCTGACGTCTCTGGTTGCGAACACGGCGCTTTTGTCGCAGTAAAAATCTCCATACGCGACATTCCATATCTGCTGAATGAATACCGCATTTTCGCACATCCCGATATACGCTGGTGAGAAGTCCATCTTATATGCCGCCTCCGATAAAATCCGGTAGTTACCGCCACACTAATAATATAACAAAACCCGGGCAAATTAAAAGACGAGCGACGAGGCGATATCTGAAGTGGTCAAAAAAATGTCAAAAAACCGATTGTCAAAATCAATTGATAAATGCTATCATGTCGTATCTTTGAAAAGCGATAAGGAGAAATCGAAAAATGGCGAAATTCGACGATCTAATTAACACGGTAGGGAAGTTTGTGGACATGCAGAAAGGTACGTGGGACCATTTGGAATGGGAGAGGCTGGTGTCGAAGGTGCAGCGTATGGGTTATGAGATGTCAGGCGACATTGTATATAACCTTGGCACGACAGTGGAATCACTCAAGAAATTGTATTTTTCTAAGACGAGCAAAGATGAGATGCTCAGGATTGTTACCGATGTCCCTAAGGGTATTGCCCGCTTTATAGAGGAGACCAGGGGGATGTGGGAACATGCCGATTGGTTGAGGCTGCTGGAGGACATGGAAAAAGTTGGTATTGCTATCTCGGAAGATACACAGAGATACATCGGCGATATGCTTGAGGCATCAAGGCGTCTTTATGGCGCACCTCACAAAGAACCGGTATTTGAGCTAAAACCAGATGTAGTGAAACCAGCCCCGATTGAAGCAAAAAGGCCGGTTGAGGTTGAGGTGAAAGAGCCGGTTGAGTCCGTGAAGCCAGACAGTGCGGAAGCGAAGAAGCCTGCGGCCGAAGTAAAAAAGCCCTACGAGACAGAGGTGAAAAAATACATCGCGGCCGAGGTAAAAAAGTCTGTCAAAGTTGCAGCCGATAAGGCCGAAAAGAAGACGGTCACATCCAAGGCTGCCCCTAAAAGCGATGAGGAGCCTAAAGCAAAAAGGCCATACAAGAAAAGAAGCTGAAAAAAGGGCAGGGTAGGCGTAAGTAAGGCAGACATTCAAACTAAAGGGCTGGAAACCGCTATGGCTGCGTTTGGGTATTAGGGCGGGATTGCTGCTTTCGCAGGAATGACAGATTTTATTTTCTACTCATATGTTTGAAACCTACTCTCAGTCCAAAAATGGGATGTTTACGAAGAGGAAGAAACCGTTAAGCACCATGAATATCCCGGTGAGGGCTGAGCACACAGACGTGTAAAACACGGGGTGCGAGTGCGAAATAATCGCCACCGAGGCAAGGACTATGGCAATCTGAAGCAGCACCTCCGCATATTCAAAGTAGGGGTCTTTCTTGCTGTTTTTGTCGCGTTCAATGGAGATTTCTCTGGCCTTGTGCTCAATTTCCTGTTTTTCCTTGCTGAAGCGGGCCTCCTCCTCTGAGAATGTCTTTATTGTAGATTCGTATTTTTCTACAATTGCTGGCTTCATTGTATCTTTCATCTCAAGAAGGTGTGCCTCAAGGACTTGTCCCTGAATCTTATATGCGTGTTCTCTGATGGCCTTCGACTGGTAATACGCCCACTGGTTGGATGCCTCCTGTGAGGACACAAGAAGCCCCTTCATCGCGTGACCTCCACCTAATGAGGCGATGGCAAGAAACACGGCGTATAGGGCGGTGACAAGGGCGATTCTCTTTGAAAATTTATCGTTTCTCTTTTCTTTGAGTTCTTCGGGATTTGGTATCTCTATCTCTTCCATAATCTTATACCCGCCCCGACCATAGTTTTAGCGGTTTACGCGGTAACATGCGTCTCGGGGCAGTCCAGTACGCCGCTCAGTGCGGCAAAGTAGTCCTTTGCCTCATCAAGTGCCTCTCTGACGGCCTTCTTCCCGTAAAACCCGACCGCAACGTGAAAGAAATCGAGCTTCGCCACATGTTTTGCGATGTATTTCCACGAGTAAAAACGCCCCATTGCCTTAAATGTCTCCATGTGCAGTGTCTGCGGCTTCATAAGCGTAGGTTTATATATAACATGATGGGCGTCGTACTTGCTCCAGTCTGTATGAAGAAGCCTGCCTGATTCCTGCATCTCAAAGAAAAACGGGGTTCCGGGCAAAGGAGTAAGAATCATAAACTGAACGGTGTCTATGCCAAGGTTTATTGCGAAGTCCGCCGTCTTTTTAATCGTGTCCACGTCGTCGGTGTCAGCGCCAAGGACGAACATCCCGTGTATATCAATGCCGTGGGCACGAACGGCCTTAATACATCTGACAATCTCATCCAAACTCTGCCCCTTGTTATAACTCTCCAGCGTGACGGGGTTGATGGATTCAAAACCGATATAGAGCATGTGACAGCCCGAATCGGCAAACAAACGAAGGAGCTCTTCGTCTTTCGCCACGTCGGTACGCACCTGCGCCGACCAAAAAGGTTTGATCTTCTCCGCTATAAGTGCCCTAAGCAGTTCCTTTGTGCGTTTCTTATTTGCTGAAAAATTATCATCAACAAAAAATATGTTTTCCTTCGTTTTAGCACAGGCGTATTTAATTTCATTAAGTGAATGCTCCACAGAGTTAAAACGGTACTGCCTTCCGAAAACCCTGATAACGGAGCAAAATTTACAGTTAAACGGGCATCCCCTTGATGTGGAGACAGGATATATCTTCATGCGGTTCCATTCCTGCACCAGCGTAACGTCCGGAACAGGCAGGCAGTCAAGGTCCATAACGCGACTGCTGTCCGGATTGTGGAGACAGTTTCCGGCGGCATCTTTATATGAAAGCCCGGCTATGGCGTCTATTGAAGGCTTGCCATGCTCAAGGTAATCAAACAGCGCGGTGATGGAATGGTCTGCCTCACCACGCAGCACATAATCCGCATACGCGAGGGCCTCCTCTGGCAGAAACGTGGTGTGTGCCCCGCCGATAACTACCGGTATCCCCCTGGCCTTAACCCTCTCGGCTATCTTGTATGCCCTGGGCGCGGTCGAGGTTATCGTAGAGATACATACAATGTCGGAGCTTTCGATATATGTCCAGTCGGGGCGGCCTACATCCTCAATAAACGCCTTAACTTCGTACCCTCTGCCCCTTAGTATCGTAGAAAGCAGTATTGTACCTACCCTGGGTATCGGAAACTTACTGAATATGTGGTTTCCCGGCGACTTTGCCTCTATGAACGAAATACGTTTAATTTCCACTCAATCTCTCTTTTATTGATCCTACCACATTAATGACAGTTTATGCAAGCTGTTTTTTTATAGAGCTGTTTTTTTTGCCCTCTCTATAAACTGTCTCATCCTGACGTGGTCTTTTTTTCCTTTAGATGCCTCAACGCCTGAGCTTACGTCAACCGCATAGGGGGAGACCTTTCTTACGGCGGCCTCGATATTGTCAGGGTTTAACCCACCGGAGAGGATTATATTGCCGAACTGGCGCGCCTCAACGGCTATCTCCCAGTTGAAGAGCTTGCCCGTGCCGCCGAATGAATCCTCGGCGTATGCGTCGAGAAGGAATGCCGCCACCCATACATCGAACTTTGACAACGGCTCAAGGTCTGTGAAATCCCTAATCCGAAACGCCTTTATGACTTTTGGCCAGAGCGCTGCCATCTCCGGCGGTTCGCTGCCGTGGAGCTGGACGACATCAAAACCAGCGGCCTCCCTGATTTTGTTAATTCTCTTCTCTGTCTCGTCAACT
>JADFXF010000040.1 GCA_015233685.1 Nitrospirota bacterium
ACATACGTGATTACGGGGTGAAGGGGGATTATCCCCCTTCGTCTTTAATCCTTTTATTACTTCTCACTCCGTGCTTTTCAGCCCCTTAATAACCTCGAACAGTTCCATTGCGGCAGCGCGCGGGCCTTCCTGCCCGAAGCCTGCAACGCCAAGCCTCGTCCTGATTTGTCCGACCTTTATGCCCAGCTCAAACATCTTATTAAAATACCTGACGGCGAGTTCCTCATGTGCTTCCCGCCGCTGAGGGGCACCAAATGGGTTGGCGAAGTATGTGTTGACGATGCCTTTTTCGTCTGTCGTTCCTTTAGCGTATCTGGCGCCGTTTCTAAAGACCGCCAGTGCGTCTTCTGGCGATGTGAAAAACTCTATAACGGGATGGGCCTCGTCCACCTGTTCGTAGTTATTGGCATACAGGACGATGTCAACCTTGTAGCCGCGAGTGATATCGTAGTACGTGGTGATAGGGATGATGAGGCGGGCGTTTGTCTTATCGGGGCTCATAAAGATGCTTCTGTCTATCTCCGCGTAGGCATAGCCGGGCTGCAAATCATCAAGCCTGACAAACGCGCCTATTTCCGTGCCGTAGCCGGAGATTCCCTTCTCTGCGTGGAAGTTTAGGGATCCCATATCGTCGAAAATGAATTTAAGGTCGCGGATATGCTCATCGGCCAGCGTCCTTAGGGCCTCAAGGGTCTCGGACTTTCCTGCCCCACTGTCCCCTACGATTACGACACCCGCGGTTGCGCCGGATTTGACCGTCAACGAGGTCATAGCCCCGTGAAGCGGCAGCCGCCCTCGCTCCAACATCACTATGTTGTGAAGGGTAAGCGGCAGTTTCTTGAAATATCCGAAGTAGTCTATGTCCTCGCCATGCCTGATCATCCCGATAAGAATACCCGTCTTATTATCCTCATAGAAAACGGTCTCATCGGAGAAATCAATATTCTTAAGGCCGGCAAACATCATAATATCAGGAGTCTTGTCCTCAATGTCTTCATAGTCGGCGATTTCAAAGAGATTGCACAGCGACAGCCCCTGGGATATGAAATCCCTGTGAAAATATATAAACGCGGTAAGTGTCCCAATCTTTGCCGGATAGCACATCCACTGCTCAGGGATAAGCAGCAGCATGTCCTCTTTCAGGTCGAATATCTCTTTAAACGCCCCTTTGCGTGTGTTCATCTTAGGGTATAAAATCAACGGGGACTCCATAATCGCAAGGCGAATGAAGGCGACATCTCTGACAAAGCTGAGGCCATCGGGGCATTTCCAGTCTATTTTCTCAAGCAGTATACCCATGTTTGCCCCCGCCGGAAGCTGCCTGTAAACGCGTGGATTGATGCCAAGCAGGTTTTCCCTGACGTGTCTGTATGTATCGAGGACGATTGTCTTTAGTTCAACATGCAGCTTGATGAACTGGGCGTGGTGAATCCCTTGTTTGGTATAATGGGAGCGTTTAGGTGCCTCGATATACATAAATCTCTCAAAATGCCGCCAGTAGTTATAAAGCTCTTCGATAAACTCAAGGAGGTACTCCGTGTCTGACAGCACGTCGTAGTACTGGCTGTTCATAATGATAATCTCTGAGGCCGTATGGCTGGCAAGGAGGCGAAACAGGCCGGTCATGTATTTGGTAAGCGATTCCCGCCTTCTCAGTGGGACATTCTCTGTAAGGAATTGAAAGACCCTGCTTTGTTTGGTCTCTATGCGTTGAATAAACCCCTTGAGAATCGCGGTAAATAGCTCGCTCTGAAGGAGCTTAGCGGGGGTGTCGCAGTACATAAGGGAGAAGTCGAAGATGACCTTGCCACGCGTAATTGCATACGGCTTCTTTTGGGCCAGAGACCCGTCCGGGAAATCAGGTACCATTGTTACCTTCCTTATTTATTTAACATTATATACAGGCAGCCGCTATTATAGCCTAATCAGGCAGATAATTGTAAGAGCAAACACGCAGGGCAACCGCACTATTCGTATTGACACAGATAACCTGAAAGGTTTACAATTAAAGCATGGAGGTAATGAAAAATGCCTAAGCAAACACACGTTCCGGGCGAAGCGTTCCGGTACATGGAAAACGCCAAAGAATTGCTGAAAGCCGCTTCCATTGAAGGTAATGCCTATATAGACAAGAAGCCGGTTCGGGAGGCCTTCGGCACGGCTTATCTTGCCGTACTGGAAGCCATTAACGAAACTCTGATAAAAAAGGGATTAACCGTTAAACAACTGCCTAAGTCAGTGGACGCTTACAGAGCCGCTCTGCAAAAGCACCTGTACGTCAATAATGGTAAACTTTTGAGGAGTTTTGAAATCCTCTATGACTCTCTGCATATAGCTGGTTATTACAGGGGTTTGCTTCGTAACGTAAGCACGGTCAAAGATGAAATCAAAGCCGCTGAAGACTTTATTAAGAAGCTCCTGAATTAACCTTTTAATGCAGCCCTTCGCCATTAGCGTTCAAAACGTCCATAAATCGTATGGCAAGACCAGGGCGGTAAACGGCCTGTCGTTTGTTGTAAGACAGGCCGAGTGTTTTGGGCTGCTCGGCCCAAACGGCGCCGGCAAGACCACTATGATGGCCATGATGTATGGAAAGGCGGAGAGAGATGCCTCACCGGCGGGCGTAATTGACGTACTTGGGTTTGACCCGCAGTACAATCCGCTTAATGTCAGGCACTTACTCGGCGTTGTCCCCCAGGACGACAACCTCGACGGTGAACTCAATGTTTACCAGAATCTGTCGCTGTTTGCGAAGTTCTACGGCCTTTCGGGCAACGCCGCAAAGGCTGCCATCGAACGTCTGCTTGAAACGATGGAATTGACAGACAAGAAGCGCTCAAAGATAAGGGAGCTATCCGGGGGGATGAGAAGGCGGCTGATAATAGCTCGCGCCCTTCTTAATGACCCGAAAATCCTGATACTCGACGAACCCACAACCGGCCTCGACCCTCAGGTGCGCCACATGATATGGGATACTCTGCGGCTGATGAAAAAAAACGGTATCACCATGCTCCTGAGCACCCACTACATGGAAGAGGCCTTTCAACTTTGCGATAACCTGATAATCATGCACAAGGGGGAGAAAGTAATAGAAGGCCGACCACGAGAGCTGCTTGACCAAAGCATAGAGAAATACGTCCTTGACATCGTAAACAAAGAGCACGAGGATAGAATCAAGGGGTATCTGGATTCCCCATTGATAAGGGCAGACCTGTCAAAAGAGACCCTGCACATATACAGCAACCACATTGACACGCTGAACGAGATTGCCGCGCGGCTTGAGCCGGGGGATTATTTCCTCAGGGCGGGCAATCTTGAGGACCTGTTTATTAAGGCCACAGGGAGGGCGCTTGACGACCCCGCATAACAGCGATGGCAACAGGGCATATCCATCCCTAATGATGAGACTTTATTCGGTATGGTACCGCCACATGCGCGTTTACCGCAGCAACCTGTTAAGCAACGGGCTTCCGCCGTTTCTTGAGCCGTTGATATTTCTGGCAGGCATAGGGCTGGGATTGGGCAAGTATGTGCCAAGTTTTGGGAGTGTGCCATATGTCGGATTTCTTGCCATGGGGCTGCCTATTACAACGGCAATGATGACGGCGTCGTTTGAGTGTACGTTTGGCACGTTTATCAATATAGAGTTCAACAAGGTGTATGACGGCATGTTGGCGGCGCCCCTAAGCGTGAACAATCTGATAATAGGGGAGATGTTGTGGGCGGGGACAAAGGGATTTTTCTTTGCCTTTGCGGTGGTTGTTGTGGCGGTGCCGTTTGGGATTATCCCGCTTCCGGGCGGGCTGATAACGCCGTTTATAGGTTTTATTACGGGGCTGATGTTTGCGTCGCTGTCGCTTCTGGTCACATCATTTGTGAAGACGATAAGTTTTTTTAATTTTTATTTTACGGGGTTTCTCTCGCCGATGTTCTTTCTATCCGGCGTGGTATTTCCGGTAGGTGAACTGCCGCAACCGTTGAGATACGCGGCTGAGGCGCTGCCTCTTACACACCCTGTGAGGCTCGCTCGCGCCCTTTGTCTGGGAGAGTTGCGGGTGGCGTTATTATTTGATGTCCTTTACATTACCGCGTTTATCGCTCTGTTTGGATACTTAGCTCTGAAGAGACTGCGCGGGCGGCTGATTGATTGAAATTAGTTTAATAATACCCCACCGGAGATTCTTTGAATGATTTTCTCGTCAACCGTTATTCTCGGCTCACACTATTCAACCGCTTTTTTGGGCAACCGCTTTTTTGGGCAACCGCTTTTTTGGGGTTTATGCTATAATTAGGGGCTGATTGAGCACTTGATATATTTGTAGAAGTAAATGTGGGTCGTTATGGGATAAATCATAAGAGGTGGCAAATATGAGTCTATATTGTGAGCACTTTTTCCCGTGGTTTTTGGAAAAGGCAGGTGAGTCTTCAAATGAAATCGTGAAAAATCTCCGCCGCGATACACTTGATGGCCTCAGCGGCGATGTCCTCGAAATAGGTTTCGGTATCGGGCATAACACACCGTTTTATCCCCCTGAGGTAAAATCCATTACCGCGCTTGAGCCAAGCATGGGTATGATTGGACGCGCCAAACGATTTGTCTCAGGCGCAGGCATACCCATTTCCTTTGAACAGGGCAGTGCCGAGTCACTTTCATTTAGTGACCGCTCATTTGACGCCGTGGTATCCACCATGACGCTCTGCAGCGTTAGCTCCCTGAGAGAGGTTTTGAAGGAAATCTACCGCGTTATCAAGCCTGGTGGTGCCTTCCATTTTCTTGAACATGTGGCGGCGTCCAATCTGATAGACAGGAGTTTTCAGAATCTCCTGACCCCGGTAACGAGGACTATTTTCTGCGGATGCCATCTCAACAGAGACATCGAATCCGCCATCATCTGCGCCGGTTTTCATATCAAAGACATCAACCGTGACCGGCTGCGCTTTGGAATCATTCCCGAATTCCTGTCTCATTTTATACACGGTGCCAGTGTCAGGAAATAAGGATTAAAGACGAAGGGGGATAATCCCCCTTCACCCGTATTTACGAATAACTACTCCCCGAAGGTCTTCATTATCGCGCCCGTCCCCGCCGATGTGACCATTTGGGCGTATCTGGACAGGTAGCCGGTCGTTATCTTAGGTCTGATTGGCTTCCACTCCTTAAACCGCTGTTTTATTTCCTCATCAGAGAGCAATATATCAAGACGCCTTTCGTGTATATTTATCCTTATTTTGTCGCCGTCTCTGATTACCGCTATCGGGCCGCCCTCCATCGCCTCAGGCGAGACATGCCCTATACACGGGCCGCGTGTACCGCCGGAGAACCTCCCGTCGGTTATCAGTGCCACCGATTCACTCAGCCCCATGCCCGCTATTGCCGCCGTTGACGTGAGCATCTCCCTCATGCCAGGACCGCCTCTTGGGCCTTCATATCTTATCACCACCACATCGCCAGGCCATATTTTGCCATCCAGTATTTCCTTTATTGCGGCGTCCTCAGAGTCAAACACACGCGCCGACCCCTCAAACCTCATCATCTTCTCTATCACCGCCGACTGCTTTACAACGGCACCGCCCGGGGCAAGCGTACCCTTCATAATAGCTATGCCACCCTGCGCGTGGTATGCCTTGTCTATGGGCACGATGACCTCCTCATCTTCAATGGCCGCGTCTGCTATTATTTCAAACACCTTGCGTCCCGATACGGTTATGTTGTCTTGCATGAGGTGTGCGAGCCTTTTTTGCACCGCGGGGATGCCACCGGCGTAGTGCAGGTCTTCAAGGTAGTGATGACCGCCGGGAAGCATGTTCGCTATATGCGGCGTGGTCTTACTCAACTCGTCAAACACATCTATGGGCAGCTTTACGCCCGCTTCATGGGCTATCGCCGGTATATGCAGCACCGTGTTGGTTGAGCCACCCAGTGCGGTATCAACCCTTATGGCATTTTCAAACGCCTTTTTCGTCATTATCTTTCTGGGTGTTATCCCTTTTTTTACCAGCTCAATTATCCTTCGGCCACTCTCAAAGGCGATTCGCTTCTTCTCTGATGATACGGCAAGGGCAGAGGCACAAAATGGCAGGGACATCCCTATGGATTCCGTCACGCAGGCCATCGTGTTGGCCGTGTACATGCCCTGGCACGAACCCGCACCCGGACAGGCACACATCTCAAGCGCCTCAAGCTCTTTGTCCCCTATGAGACCCTGGCTGTGTTTAGCGACGGCCTCAAATGTGTCATTAACCAGCGACAGGCGCTTGCCCTTCAGGTGGCCGGAGTGCATTGGCCCGGCCGTTACTATTATGGATGGGATATTTACCCGTGCCGCGGCCATCAGCATCGCCGGGGTTATCTTGTCGCAGTTAGTCAATAATACCAGCGCGTCAAACTGATGCGCGTTTGCTATTGCCTCTACCATGTCGGCTATCAGCTCTCTCGATGGAAGCGAATAGTGCATCCCGCTATGTCCCATAGCCAGCCCATCGCATATGCCGGGCACACCAAAGAAAAAAGGATATCCCCCGCCCGTATGAACCCCTTTCTCTATAAAACGCTCCAGCTCCCTCATCCCCACATGACCGGGGATTACGTCGGTAAAACTGCTTGCAACGCCTATGAAGGGTTTGTTCATTTCAGACTTAGGGATGCCCGTTGCATACAACAGCGCCCTGTGCGGTGCCCTGTCCACGCCTTTTTTTATCTTATCGCTTCGCATTATCTCGTGTCTCCTTCATTGTTTCATATTATTTCGGAGCGCGCCGGACTAATTCACCGAGCGCTTATAGTCTCTTATCATCTCCGCTATCCTGTCCTTCTTGTAGAGTTTTGTCTTTTGCAGTTCCTTCCTTTTGATGTCCTCTTCGGTCGTCAGGTATCTCTTCTTGTCAAACTCGTCTATCTGAGTGTCGAGATGCCTGTGGTCTTCCTCCAGTTGCTTGAATAACTCGTTTTGCTGTCTCAACTGCTCAATGATCTCCGCTTCCGTCATTTTGGCCTCCTTAACGTAACGTATTAACAGGGCCGCTGGCCCTCATGATTTAATATCCAATCCCTTACTTTTACCCATTATCAGGTTGCCCAGAGAGTATGCCAGAGGGTATGATTGTTCGATGCAGTCGTTTACGCTTATTCCAGTGTATGAGTTTCCGTGGAGGAAGAGTCCGTCGTGCGCCTTGAGCGATTCATTAATGCCGCCTAAAAGGGCTGCGTGCCCCTTATTATACTGTGGTATGGCCTTCTCGTGTCTGAATATCTTTACCATTTCTGGCGTACCTTTTATTTTTATTATATCAGAAAGTTCGGAAAATACGGTATCAATTATTTTTTCGTCGTCAAGGGCTGCAACGCCACCCGCCCTTGCCCCCCCAAGCATTGTGCGAAAGAGCATATACCCCTCTGGTGCCCTACCGCCAAATGTGTTTGAGTCACAAAGGGTTCCCAGTATCTTCCTGCCCTCTTTGTACGGGATAAGAAAACCAAACCCGTCGAAGTCACTCTTCACCGCCTCCCGCTTAAATGCCATTGACACAACTGTTACGTATGGATAGGGGATTTTGGCAAGCTGCAGTGAGAGATTCTTATCAAGGGCATATAATATGTCCGCTGCGGCGTGTGCCGGGGCGGCAAGTACCACGATGTCCACCTCCTCAGTCGGGGCGTCTTTGAAATGGATATGATACTTATTCGCCGTCTTTTCTATCGCGGTAACGCGGCTGTTGTTGACAAGGGCGCTGCCAAGTTTTGCGGCGAGGGCGTCAATTAATGCGCCCATCCCGTCCTGAAATGAGGTCAAAATGCCGCCAGGTCCGGCCGATACGCTTTTACCCGTATCTCTTGCCGCCCATTTCATCTTCAACATTCCAACTATCAGTCCCCCATATTTGGCCTCAAGGTTATATATCTTTGGGAAACACGACTTTAATGACAGCAGCGTCGAATCCCCCGCGTAGATGCCCGACGCCATAGGGTCAATAAGTGTCTCATAGGCCTCGCGCCCAAGCCTTCTTGTGGCAAACTCAGAAAGAGTCTCATCAGTGGAGGACGAACGCCGCGCTATGGTTTCGAGGACTATCCTCGCCCGCCCGGGCACGCTGAGCAGGTTGGATTGAAAAAAATCTAATACACCCTCCGGTATGCGATTAAGCCTGCCCTTTGAAAACACATATCTGATTCTTGCCCTGTCGCTGCTTCTCAGTGGCATGAGGCCGAGGCTTGCCGCAAACTCAAGGGTCTTGGGCCTGTTATTGAGAAAGCCATTTACGCCGCCCTCAAGCAGAAAGCCGTTGTGTCTTTCAGTCCAAATCTTACCGCCCGGGCGCGCCAGCTCCTCATATATCGTCAAATCGGCACCGGGACATTGCCCTTTTAATAAATACGCGAGGGCAAGCCCTGAAATACCTCCGCCTATTATGGCTGTCTTCATATCCCGACGCGCGGGCAATTCCGCTGTTTCATCCGCCCCCCTTTTCTCATCTGCCCCCCTTTTATTTAAGCTCATCAAGTATGAGTGTCTTTAGTGCCTGTATAAACACCGGGTTTGTGTTTAACGCACTAACCCTCTTTAGGATTATACCATGTTTTAATGCAAAATCCCTATAAAAAATATCTATCTCATATAAAGTTTCTATGTGGTCAGAGACAAAACTTATCGGCACTACGAGGATGTCCTTTACGCCAGCCTCAGAGAGTTTTATAATCGTGGCTTCTGTTGAGGGTGCAAGCCATTTCACGGGGCCGCTCCTGCTCTGATATGATAGATGGACTTCATGGCCGTTGAGTGCCGGAGTGAGGGCGGCGATAGTCCTGTTAATCTCCGCAACATAGGGGTCGCCCTGTGTAATAAAATACTCTGGCAGGGCGTGGGCACTGAAGATTATATGGGGGTGTCTGCCTCCAAACTCCGCAGTCCCATTGTTGATAAGTTCAGTAAGGGCAGCGATATAGAGGGGGTTATCAGGCCACGACCTTATGTAGCGGCAGTGTACGGCGTATCTTTTCTCTGACAACACACGCTCAAGTTCGGCAAACGAAGACCCTGTTGTGGCAAGGCTGTAATGGGGATAGAGTCCTACCGCGACGAATTCCCTTATACCGGCACCATAGGCGGTTTTTACCACGTCCTCAATGTATGGGTGCCAGTATCTCATGCCGGTAAATACGGCAAAGGGCGGCGGATTGTCGGGACTGCCCTCGTTTAGAGATTTCGACAGTGCCTCTGACTGGGCGGCTGTGATGCGCACAAGGGGGGAGGCACCGCCTATTTGGGCGTACATAGCGCGGCTCTTCTTTGCCCTTGTTGCGGCTATCAGGGCGGCTATCGGCCTTTGCATAAACGGTGGGCCGAGTTTAATTATCAACCTGTCTGAAAACAGGTTATAAAGAAATGGTCGCACAGACTCAAGCGAATCAGGCCCGCCGAGGTTCAGTAATAAGACGCCGATTGTCTCCATGTCATTCCACCTTTAAAATATCAGCCAATTTGCAATTTCTTAATACCAATACTGATTAATCTTCCCTATCATATGGGGTGAGAGACTATTTCACCGAGTTTTCTTTCTAAGCAATTGCCAACTTCGCCAGCAAATAAGACGAGATGCCCTATATATGTTCGTATCTGTTCATACGTCAGAGAAGAAGGAGAGCCATCTTCATGGATTATTTTATTACGATAGCCAGTGAGCGCATTTACAGATGCAGTAATATCAATTTGAACAGGTGACCCCGCCTCACTCGACATACTTTCTTGAGTCTCATAAACTGGACAGCAATCAAAAATATCTTCTACGCCTATTCTTTTAAATAGCTTTACAATGGCTTTTGGATCGTGCTTACCATAGTCGAAAGAGTTATCAATATCTAATGATTTAATTGGCCTTTCAGAATCCCATATCTCTGCAATTTTATGTAGTGTAGTTGATGTTGAATTTTTGCCTGACTTTAAAGCTCCAAGAAAATCATCCTTCATTATGAGATATTGCGATGATAAAATCTTTATTGTCTCCGGTAATTTGATAGGCATTAGATTTGCTTCTTCCAACTTGAATCCAAACTCCTCAACTATTTCTTCTAAAAAATTCTCGAACTTGGCACTCAACAATAATATTGCAACTTTATTGTAAATAGAACAGGTATGTGCTTCACGTTCGCTTTTTATGGCACACTCCACGAGAAAATCTACTTCTTTTAAAGCTTCCCTGAAAGTTTCGATACGTTGAAAGGAACTCGGCATTTAGATTGTCACGATTTTCATCATTTCTTTATACCATGTAGAAAGTCTATACTCAAGTTTGCTTTTATCAGATGTAGCATATAAAATGGCTTCATTGAACTTCGTATCTGTCTGCGGCAAGTTTGTATATAATTTCAGCAATTCATTCTTGATAGATTTGAGGCGCTCATGTGACACGTAACTTAGACCAACCATTGCAACATCCATTAACGCCCTGTTTAGCGGTTTATCTGTTGTACCCTCAACTGGATTAATGCGACGAAAGGCGGGCTTTTCAAACATAAAGGAGACCTTTTCAACCGTATTCGTAAAGAGAGATTCTAATGATTGGGCTTCATCAGGTGCGATATTTTTCTTCAACTCCATATATTTATTTAGGAAAGTTCTCATCCTATTTGGGTAATCTTTTACAGTGCCGGTCTCAGGATCAAATGCCTTATGTAAAGCAAGGAAGCGCAAAACTAACTCAGCATCATAGAATCTCTTATGGGGCTCAACAAAACCCAAGCATTCAAGATAAGAAGTATTTTTCGTTAATTTTTTAAGAAGCCGAATAAAGGGACCACGATAAAGACAATTTCTCAATTCTTGTTCATTCAATTTTATTGAGCCACGATTTAAGCGCATGAAAATATCGTATTTAATTTCAGGATGTGATTCAGACAGAATGACAATTGTGCGAATCATACCGTTCTTTAGAAGTCTTTGAGCCTTCGGATTTAATGTGCTGAACTGCTGTCTGTTAAGTTCAGAAAGCACGTCAAGACCTGTAAGTTTGAATTCGTTATCCATAAATCGTCTAAGAGAATTCAGACGTTGCAACCCATCCACAACTATCCACCTACCTTTAACATCTTCTGCTACATAAATAACTGGGATGGGGACATTCAGCAGGATTGATTCAATGAGTAACGAGGCTTTCTTATTGTCCCATATGTAGTTGTAGTATCTTTGGTAATCTGGATCGAGAATAATATCCTTATTCGTAAGCTTGGCATAGAGATCGCTAATACTCTTATCGTATGCCTGTGTTTGGAGCTTGCGTTCTTCTTTAGGAATTTCCTCGGAGGCAATATTATCATCATTAGTTTGATCATCAAATTCACTCTCTTCATTGATTGTCTTGTCTTTTGCCATATAGAGGCTCAGTCCTCTTTTAATCGCTGGTTCCAAAACGATATTGCCTAAGACTTTCTTCATAACGAATTAAAGATAGCATATCTATAGGCAATATGTCAATGCAGGGACGAGGCGAAGCCGCATTGTTAATATACCATATCCCCTGGCCACGCGCTTACACTATGGTTAACCGGCATCGTGTACTATTTTAACCAGTGTCTTTACGTTTTCCGGCGGCGTTTCAGGCAGGATGCCGTGTCCCAAATTGAATATATGCGCCCTCGCCCCTTTTGCCTTCCTGATAATGTCTGCCGCCATTTCTTTTATATGGTTTTTCGTGGAAAAAAGCACGCACGGGTCAAGGTTGCCTTGTATGCTGAGTTTTTTGCCAACCTTTTTAACCGCCTCCGCCATGTCTATTCTCCAGTCCACACCCATTACATCGGCACCCGCGCCCACCGCTATGTCAAGGACTCCGGCGCAGTCGTTTACGAAATATATGACCGGGGCACCAAGGGGTTTTAGTGCCTCAATTACCTTTTTCGCATAGGGAAACGCCGCCACCTCGTAGTCCGACGGCGCAAGCGCCCCCGCCCATGAGTCAAACAGTTGGACGGCCTGCGCCCCGGCCTTTATCTGGGCAGAGAGGTAGGCTATTGTGGTCTCAGTTATTTTATCCATCAGCGATGTAAAAAGCTGCGGGTCGTTGTATATGATTCGCTTGGTTTTGAGGAAGTTTTTCGAGCTGCCCCCTTCAATCATATATGTGGCCGCCGTGAATGGGGCGCCGGAGAAACCAATGAGCGGGACTTTCAATCCCTTGCGAAGTATTCTGATAGTATCAAGCACATAGGGGACGTCCTCATCGGGATTTATTACCTTTAATTTGTCGGCGTCTTTTTGGGTTGTCACGGGATTGCTGAATTTTGGGCCTTTCTTTTCATAAAACTTGAGCCTAAGCCCCATTTTCTCTATGGGTATCAGGATGTCCGAAAATAGTATCGCCGCGTCAACGCCGAGTATGTCAACCGGCTGTGTGGTAACCTCCGCCGCCAGCTCAGGGGTCTTGCAGAGGGTCAGAAAATCCACTTTCTCGCGAATCTTACGATACTCAGGCAGATAGCGCCCCGCCTGACGCATAATCCACACAGGTGTGTAGTTCGTTTTTTTGCCCACGCAGGCATTTAAAAAAGTGTTATTCATGGGGCAACTTGCCTCCTTGTTTTTTTGGCTCATTGAGCTGATGGGGCTGATGGCCGCAAAACGGTTCCTCTTCCATATAATCGCCGCACATAGAATATGCCCTTGCGCGGCATCCTCCGCACACCTTAATAAACTCGCACCTGCCGCACCTGCCCTTGTAGCTCTTGAAATCCCGCAAGTCCTTAAAGAGTGTGGAATTTTCCCAAATGTCTTTAAACGGCTGCTCTTTTATATTTCCCGCCGGTACGTGGAAATAACTGCACGGCAGCACCCGGCCATCAACGTCAATAAGGCATATAAGCTGCCCGGCTATGCAGCCCTTGCTGCCGCCGGTTGAGAATTTCAGCGTACGCTGCCTCATCTTTTCGCCGTCTTTCTTCGCGCGCTGTAAGACTATTCTATAATAATGCGGAGCGCATGTCGGCCTGACGAGCATGTCTGTCTCATTTTTTTCCGTATCATAGTGCCAGTTGAGGATCTTTTCGTAGTCCTCCTTCGATATAAGCTCGTCCATGATGTCGTGGCCCCTGCCTGTGGGTACTATCATAAACATGTACCACGCCGTAGGGCCGAGGGATTTTACGAGTTCATAAACCGCGGGGATTGCCTCCTGATTTCTCTTCGTAAATGATGAGTTTATTATGAATTCTATACCGTGTTGTTTGAAAAGCCGCGCGGCGGCAAGCGTGCCGTCAAATGCCCCCTTGTGTTCTCTGAAATTATCGTGCATCGCGGCGGTAGGGCCGTCAATGCTTAAAGAGACGATCTTAATGCCAGAGTCCTTTATCTCCGCACAGACGGCGTCCGTCACCAGCGTCCCGTTTGTGGCAAGGCACATGCGAAGCCCTTTGGAGACGCCGTACCTGGCAATATCGAACACGTCACTGCGAATGAGCGGCTCCCCACCCGTGAGGACAATGACGGGACTAGCGTAGCCCGATATGTCATCAAGGACGCGGCAGGCCTCATCAAAGGAAAAGTCGGGGTGGCCGCTTACGGCGGCCTCGCTTGAGGAGCGGCAGTGTACGCAGCGCAGATTGCACCGTCGGGTTATCTCCCACGCTATCCACTTTGGTTCAAACTCCACTGACTGGCTCCGCCTCCTCAGGTAGATTACCAGGGTGTCTAAAGAACACCCTCTCTTTCAGGGCCTCAATGAGCGGCCCGAATGTGGCGGGATTAATTGCCGATATGCCAACCGCCCCGTATCTATTTAAAATGTCCGCTATCTCGTCCTCAGGGATTTTATCTGTTTTGTTGAACACAAGTAAAGTGGGTTTGTCGTCAATCCTGAGGTCTTTCAATATATTTTCTACGGATTCGATATGCTGGTCAAATCTTGGGTTGGTCGCGTCAACGAGATGAAGGAGTGTGTCGGCGTCCTCAAGCTCCTCAAGGGTGGCCTTAAACGCGGTGATGAGGTCGCGCGGCAGGTCCTTAATAAACCCCACGGTGTCGGTTATGATGACATCCCGCTCCTGGGGGAATCGAAGCCTGCGCGTAGAGGTGTCCAAAGTGGCGAACATCTTGTCCTCGACGAATGCGGCGCTTTCGGTGAGGTTGTTAAGCAGTGTGGATTTACCCGCGTTTGTGTAGCCGACGATAGAGACGATGGGCAGAGTACTACCGCTGCGGCGGGCGCGGCGCTGTACGCGTGCCTTTGAGAGTTTTTTGAGTTCTTTTTCAAGTATGTTTATTCTGTCTCTGACGCGGCGGCGGTCTATTTCGAGTTTCATCTCACCCGGGCCGCGCCCACCTATGCCCCCTGTAAGGCGCGACATGGCGGTGCCTTTTCCTGTGAGGCGTGGGAGGCGGTATTTTAACTGGGCAAGCTCCACCTGCACCTTGCCGTCGCGGCTCATAGCGCGGCGCGCGAAGATATCAAGAATCAGAGCCGTCCTGTCAATGACCTTTATCTCAGTCAATTCAGCAACTGCCAGCGTCTGTGATGGCGAAAGGTTTTCGTTGAACACGAGCAGGCTTGCCCCTTTTCCCAGTGCGTCAATAATTAATTCCCTGAGCCTTCCCGCGCCAAGCAGATATCTGGGGTTTATGGTCTTGGGGCGTTGGATTACCCTGTCAACGACGGCGATGCCGCTTGCGGCGCACAGCTCCTGAAGCTCATCAAGGGACTCTTCCATTTCGTGTTTCTGGCCCTGGGATACTGATATTATAATGGCCTTTTCACCATTCGTGTCTGCCGCTTCCGGGCGCTGCCGCCCCATTTCCTCTTCAATTGCCCCGACATCGGCGAGGAAGTCAATTGTATCGTTGTGGAAATTGGCGGCGGGGTTAATCTCATATGGCTTATCTCCAACTCTGGCGGTCAGATGTGCGGTATAAAACCTGTCGGGCAGGTTGTCCTTTATGCCAATGGCGGCAATGTAGTCAAAGCGCAGGAGGGCGAGGTCGGTGAGGTCGTCGTTGGTAAGCGGCTCGTTTTTCAGATGTGTATGGACAAATCTCAGGCCGCGCAGGTATTTCTTTCCAAGCGGGTAGCTGTGCTGAAGGTCTGGCAGGAATATGGAGTTGGAATCGCCTATGATGACATGGCTTATCGTGCCAGCGCGTGTGATAAGCACGCCAAGCTGCCTGTTAATCTCTGAGGACTGCTCTGTGAGATAGCGGGCAAGCTCCTGAGAGATAATCCGGGTTGGCTGAACTTTCCGGCGATAAATCTTCTCAAGGCCAGAGACGGTCTTCTTACTGATGCCCTGCGTATTGCCATAAACCACCACAAAGGTATTCTACCACAACTGCCATAGGATAAAGGCATAGGGATATTCCGGCTGTAACAATGTTATAATATATATAGGAGAGAATAAATGCAAAAACAATTCATAGTTGATGAAATAGGGAATAAAACAGCGGTAGTTTTGCCGTTGGAAGAGTATGAGGAGCTCATCGGGGACATTCATGACCTTGTAGTTATAGCTGAAAGAAAAGACGAACCGGCTATTGACTTCGATAAATTTAAAGAGAAATTGTTTTCCGATGGATTCATTTAGAATTCAATGGAAAAGTTCCTCTGAGCATGATATTAAGAGAATTGACAGACAGTGTATCGCTGGAATTCTTGATGCCGTTGAGAGACTCGCCACAAATCCCTTCCCGTCTCAGTCGAGAAAACTGAAAGGTTCAGACAGGAGTTATCGTTTGCGTATTGGGCTATACAGGGTAATATATCAAGTGGATACTACTGAGAAAATAATAACTGTATACCATGTTCGTCATAGAAAAGACGCGTATAGCAGCCCATTTTAGCTGTCAAATATGCGATGCAAAACCTGTTGGTCGGGCAAGCCCGTGAGAGATAATCAGGGTTGGCTGAACTTTCTGGAGATAAATCTTCTCAAGGCCGGTGACGGTCTTTTTACTGATGCCCTGCGTAGGCAACGTTTCTCTTTCGTATAGTTTTTTCGTGAGGCAATTCGCGGGCTTGACCGGTGCGCGGTGAATTAATTATTATTCAGATATGCTTGTTCATTAGCAGGAGGTAGACACTATGGAAATAGACGTAAATATTGACGGCAAATCCCTATCAATTGATATAGAAAATCCATATAAGGCCGATTTGCCCAAAGTGGCAAAGGAGATTGATGATTTTGGCGGCCAGATGGGCATAGAATTATCAAACCTTGACATCAGGGGTCTTCTTGGGAGGATGATAAAGGGAGTTGCGGGCTGCGAACACGGCTGCCCCGCCGACGCAAAGAGCCTCGTGTACCACGGATACGGCAAATTTAAGATGCGCTATGTGGATGGCGGGATATTGTCGGCCTATTGTGAGTTTCAGGACAAGAGGTCTTTAGAGCTGAAGGTTTTCCCGGGATTCTAGGCGTGCCAGGCTCCAAAATCGCCCGTAGTGGAGGCAACTGGATATATGGCCTTAATCCGGTTATGGAGGCCCTGCTCTCTGACAATGGCGGCGTGTCAGTTGTATGCGTCGGGAAAACCTGCAAGAATATAGAAAAACTAAGCAGTTGCGCGGCCACAAAATCCGTGCCCGTAAATATTGTCGGCAAAGACTATTTTGACAGATTTGGAAACGTCTCCCATCAGGGCGTGTGCGCGTTAATAGAAAGGAGAAATTTATTGTCTATTGATGAGCTGATACGAAGGGCGCCACCTGAGCCTGTGTTTATCATCCTCGATGAGATAGAGGACCCGGGGAATTTTGGCGCCATACTAAGGACGGCCGAGTGCGCCGGTGTGGATGGGGTAATATTTCAGTTGCGGCGCAACGCGGGGATAACCGCTGTCGTTGAGAAGGCCTCGTGCGGGGCGGCGGGGCTTGTGCCCCTGTGTGTCATATCAAACATCAAAAACGCAATCAGGGCGCTGAAAGAACGAGACGTCCTGATTTGCGGGGCGGACTCAGAGACGGGCGTGTCTTTGTGGGAGGCTGATTTTACCTCATCAACGGCCTTTGTGCTTGGCTCCGAGGGGCGGGGGTTGAGAAGGACAGTCAGGGAGCTATGCGATACCACCGTGAAAATCCCGCTGTACGGGAAAATAAAATCGCTGAATGTCTCCGTTGCCACAGGGGTTCTATTGTTTGAGCGTAGGAGACAGGGGGAAATAAAAAAAAATAATCCGCAGGGCACGCCATAAATAAACATGTACAATTTTTTTTAAATATGTTACAATTATTTAAAAGTGGGTAACTACTCAAGGATGGTGAAAAGATTATGATGGATGAAAACCAGATGGTCGGCAGGACAGAAACTTCCCACAATGTGCTTATCGTGGAAGACGACACCGCGCTGCGAAAGCAGGTTTGCTTTGCCGTCGAAAAGTACTACACCGTTTACGAGGCGCAAAATCGGAAAGAGGCGATTCGCATTCTCAAAAACGCGGACATATCTGTGGCAATCCTTGACCTTGGGCTTCCTCCGGCGTCAAACGCGCCCGACGAGGGTCTGAAGATTATAGACTATATCATGGAGAACTCCGAGACAAAGATCCTTGTCCTTACAGGGCAGGACAGCGAAGACGTGACGGCGGCCTCAATAAGGCGAGGGGTTTTTGACTATATACCCAAGCCCGTCAACATGGAAAAAGTAATTTACGCCATTGAAAGGGCGGTTCTTTTCAGGGAATCCGAGCAAAGAATCGGCGAAGAGGGTGTAAAACAGATACACGTCAGCGCCAAACTTGGCGATGGCCTGCAGTCAATCAGAGAAGAGGCCGAGAGGAAGCTAATCCGCAAGGTACTCCTTGAGAACAACTACAATATCTACAAGTCTGCCAAGATAATAGGCATAAGGCGTGAGAATCTCTACTATTTCATCAAGAAATTCGGCTGGAAAATAATGAGGAATGCCGTTTAGGGGAAACCCCGCCGTCTTCGTCTGTGCGGTAGCAGCCGCGTTTGCTGCTGCCGTGTGTGCGGTGTGTTATTTAAGGGCGATGAGGGCAAACAAATTCGTGCGTGTCGTCCTTGAGCTGTCGGAACTGAATGAGCGTGTACAGTATGACGTGGGCGTGTTCTTGTCGGAGATTCCCGCTTATCTTGAAAGAATTCGGGTCAGTGACTTCGCCTACAATGTCTGCCATGGGGGGATGAGTTTTAAGAAAGAGCTGTCAGGCGATGGCGTCTCTATCGTCAAATCCTGTGACGACGGTGATTTAAGGGTATCCTTTACGCTGGTGCCGTCGGCGGTAGCCCTAAAGACACTCTACACATTAGTGCTGGAGCATATTGTTTTGATTATCAGGCAGGATATGCTTATGAAAATCAGGACGCTTAATGACGCCTTCACAAACGTCTTAAAGGTTCAGGTCTTCGTGCAGCATGACATCAAGAACATCGCGCAGTTTATCCAGACGTCTTACTATAACCTTCAAAACCTCACGAACGAGGCCGATGAACTACGATATGTGAGGTATTTAAAGGACTCCTACGCCCCACTGATGTTAAAGGCAAATAAGATAATAAACACGCTGAACCTGAAGCCCTCTGATAAGCCGCCCGCTATGATGACAATCAAAATTGAGGATGTGCTGCAACAGTTGGTAAGCCTGTACCATTTACCATGTGAAGTCAGGGGAAAAGGCTCTGTTTACGCAAACGAGGGGACGATTTTTTTGATCTTCGACAATTTAGTAAAGAACATGTATGATAAATACCTTGAAGAGGAGTTGGAATTATTGATAGAGATAGCTGACGAGCCTGACAAGATAAAGGTTTCAGCCTTTGACTCCGGCAGCCCTATTGCGGATATTGAAAGGATATTCGAGCCGTTTTATTCCACAAAGTCCGGGGGCAGTGGCGTCGGGCTGTTTCAGGTCAGGGCGCATGTCAACAAACTCGGAGGCACGGTAACCGCGCGAAACACAGAAAAGGGCGTCATATTCGACATAACCCTGCCTAAGAGTTCCCCCGCACCTGATGGGTAATTATCTGAGCCGACCGTTAACTTATTAATGAGTACGTAAGTATGAGGACATGCTCTCGCACAAAATGGCCTTTCATTCCGGCTTGCCTTGTCGTCATTCCGGCTTGTCCGGAATCTGTTTCTCCACTACGTCCTCAAGCCAAATAAGATTCCGGACAAGCCGGAATGACGGACTAATTCTATTTCTAAGACATAAGGGCATTAATAATCCAAGGCCAAGAAACGATAGAGCGTACT
>JADFXF010000041.1 GCA_015233685.1 Nitrospirota bacterium
TGTGTTGTACAAGACCCAAACACCGTGCCGTTAATTGCAGGTGGACTACCGGAGAGTGTAGTATAACAGACATCTCCATTTAGAGTGGTGGGGTTGGCATTGGTCAAAGTGCTGGAGGTAACAGCGAATGTGCTGTTAGACAAAAGGTCTGGCGCGGTGGCGGCCAATGCGGGGGACACCCCGCAAATAAGCGCGACCAATACCAGACCCGCCAAAAGCCCCGGGCCAATCATACGGTAAAGGATATCTTCTATATTAAACATTTTCGATTCTCCTTATATTTCTATTGCCTTTTTCAACCTTCCCTCACAAAACGGCCTCCCGTAAACTTGTCAAGCCGCATCCCTCCACTACGGCCTGCGCACTGGCTTGACATCGGGATTAAGGAGAAAAGTTGCTCAATGTCTGCTGGTACTAATAGTTGCCCTATTTACTATAATACCACTACTTGTATAAGTTGTCAAGTGTTATTTTTGCACGAATATCAAACGGTGTGGCAAAGCATAGATTTAGTTATGAATATATCTTGATTTTTAGCAAGTTAATGGTTTAAAATCAATCCAATGTATCATAGTTTTACTGGCAGCTTAAGAAGTGGGGGCGGCTAAAGAAATGGCGCGGATTGAGGACGGGGGCATAATGGAAAATGAGGCGAACATGCTTATCGGCGTTTTGAGGCGCAGTCCGGCGTTTTCATATCTATCCGAGGACGAGCTTCGCATTGTAATCAGCAAGGTACATGTTCGGCAGTATGATAAAAACGCCAAGTTTATGCACGAGGGCGATTCCAATAATTTCATGTACCTGATTATATATGGAAGGGTTAAAATCAGCCTTGTCAACTCTGATGGCAAAGAAATGATTCTGGCGATTCGGCAAAGCGGGGACTATTTCGGGGAGATGTCGTTGATTGACGGCAAGACCAATAGCGCCACCGTTTGCGCTATGGAAAAGACTATGATTGCCGTTATTTATAAAGAAGATTTCTGTAGCTTGCTCCATTCCCAACCCAAACTCCTGCTTGGTATGCTGCGCGAGTTATGTTTTCGCCTGCGGGAGGCAAATGAGATTATCGAGAGGCTGTCCTATAACAAGGCCCCGCAGAAACTGGGACTGCTGTTTAAAAACTATATCAACCGCTATGGGAAAAAAGACAACGATTCTATTGTCTTAACCATCAGGCTGACCCATCAGGAAATCGCCGACATGAGCGGGCTTGCGCGGGAGACAGTTACAGCTACCGTCAATCAATGGAAGACTGACGGCTATATTACTACCAGCGGGGAGGGTTTATTTTGCTTTTCCCCATCTTTTTTAGAAAAATTCCTGATTTTGTAATCAGGATTACATAGCCTATGTAATTCAAATGACATACTCACCGCCCATTTATCTGTTATCCTAAAATCAAGGCAATAGAAAAATATCAGATTAACAGGAGGAGAACATGAAAAGGACGATTCTAATGGCAGGGTTAGTAGTTGGATTGATTTGCGCACTAATAGGCATAGTTTATGCCGGTGAGGCTCTTAAGTCAACGGAGCTGAACTCAGCTATCAGGGAAGCCGGTGCGCAGTGGCAGGCAGGTGAAACACCCCTTTCGTCTTTGACTGATGAGCAAAGGCAAGGGCGTTTAGGACTTATCCAGGCTACCCTGACAGGGCATGAGCGGCTCGCCCCGCTGACGCAAGGGTCAACCCTGCCGTCAAGCCTTGATTGGAGAAATAACAATGGCAACTGGGTCACGTCGGTTAAAGATCAGGGAAACTGCGGCTCTTGCTGGGCATTCAGCACAACCGCCGCGTTAGAGTCCTACACATTGAGGAAAAATAATACCCCCGGCAAGGACAACAACACCCCCTATTCATTAGACTTGTCCGAGCAGGTAGAGGTTTCATGCAGCGGCGCCGGAAGCTGCAACGGTGGTTATATCAACTATGCCTCGGACTTCTTACGCAATACAGGTTTGCCAGTGGAGTCCTGCTACGTATACACGGCAACCAACGGCTCATGCTCAAGCGCTTGTGGCAGCCGCGTATCCGCAGCGAACGCGATAAGCTCGTGGCAGTGGGTTTCAACTTCCACCACCACTGTTGACACGTTAAGAAACGCTCTCAATCTGTACGGCCCGTTAGTAACCACTATGGCGGTTTATTATGATTTCTTCTACTATACCAGCGGTATCTATAGCTACGTAAGCGGCCCTTATGAAGGTCTCCACGCAATACTAATCGTGGGCTACAATGACGCGCAGCAGTATTTTATCGTAAAAAATTCATGGGGTGCCAGTTGGGGTGAAAAGGGTTACTTCAGAATAGCATACTCGCAGGTTACGGGCGTGGTGGGATTCGGCGTGGCCACAATAGCATACCCGTCACCAAGTATTACAGTAACCCCTGCCTCATTAACAGTAAAGGCCGGGTCAACAGGCACCGCGACAGTTGCAGGCGGCCAGTCGCCCTACTCTGCCACTACCGCAAATGCCCAAATTGCAACGGCCTCCGTAAGCGGTGCAACAGTTACCATTGCCGGTGTTTCAGCCGGCCAGACAACCATCACAGTTAAGGACAGCTCCGGCAACACCTCGACCATCTCTTTAACTGTTACATCAGTACCAGGGGCACCGGCGATAACGGCGGTAACCGCCGGAAATGGCCAGGCAACGGTTTCCTTCACAGCCCCGGCATCCGACGGTGGCAGCCCGATAACAAGCTACATAGTAACATCCAGCCCCGGTGGCCTGACCGCTACGGGGTCGTCATCGCCAATTACCATATCCGGCCTGACAAACGGCACTGCTTATACATTTACGGTTAAGGCAATCAACGCCATTGGCACAGGCCCGGCGTCCTCCGCCTCAGGCAGCGTAACACCCACATCTTCTGTGCTGGGAGCGCCCACAGCAGTAACCGCAACTGCCGGAAATGGCCAGGCAACGGTTTCCTTCACAGCCCCGGCATCCACTGGCGGTAACGTGATAACGGGCTATACGGTAACATCCAGCCCCGGCGGGATAACCGCAACAGGGAGTGCGTCACCTGTCACTGTAACCGGCCTGACAAACGGCACCGCTTATACATTTACGGTTAAGGCAAACATCGCCACTGGCTCAGGCCCGGCGTCCTCAGCCTCAAACAGCGTAACGCCTCAGGCGTCAGTACCTGGTGTGGCCACCGCGGTAACCGCAACGCCCGGCAACGCTCAGGCAATCGTGTCCTTCGCAGCCCCCGCGTCCAACGGAGGCAGCGCGATAACAGGCTATACGGTAACATCCAGCCCCGGTGGCCTGACTGCCACGGCGTCTGCGTCACCTATAACGGTATCCGGCCTGACAAACGGCACTGCTTATACATTCACGGTTAAGGCGATTAACAGCGTTGGCTCAGGTGCGGCGTCCTCCGCTTCAAACAGTGTAACACCATCGGCGACGGTCTCATCTGTTAGTATCGCCGTTTCAGCCGGAATTTACCATACGGCAGCGCTGAAAAACGACGGCACCGTATGGTCATGGGGTTATAATGCCTATGGTGAGTTAGGCAATGGCACAAATACGGACAGCAACACGCCTGTACAGGTAACTGGTTTATCGGGCGTCACCGCCATCTCTGTTGGTGGATACCACACTGCGGCGCTGAAAAGCGACGGCACGGTCTGGACTTGGGGTTATGGCGGCTATGGTGAGTTAGGCAACGGCTCTTATTCTGACAGCAATAAGCCCGTTCAGGTAAGCGGCTTAACAGGCGTTACCGCCATCTCCAGCGCGGCCTTCCACACAGCGGCGCTCAAGAGCGATGGGACAGTATGGGCATGGGGAGACAACTCTAACGGCGAGTTAGGCAATGGCACAAATTCATACAGCAATAAGCCCGTTCAGGTAAGTGGTTTATCGGGCGTTACGTCTATTGCCACTAATGGTTATCACACGATAGCGCTGAAAAGTGACGGGACGGTATGGGCATGGGGTTATAATGCCTATGGCCAGTTAGGCAATGGCTCTTATACGGACAGCTATAAGCCCGTACAGGTAACTGGTTTATCGGGCGTCACTGCCATATCCGGCGGCCTTTTCCATTCGGCGGCACTGAAAAGTGACGGGGCTGTGTGGACATGGGGTTATGGCGGTTACGGCGAGCTAGGCAATGGCTCTTATTCAAGTGCCAATACGCCTGTGAAGGTAAGTGGTTTAACCGGAGCTACCGCCATCGCCGGTGGCGGTTACCACACGATGGCGCTGAAAAGTGACGGGACTGTGTGGACATGGGGTTATGGCGGCTACGGCGAGCTAGGCAATGGCTCTTATTCAAGTGCCAACACACCCGTACAGGTAAGCGGTTTAACTGGCGTCAGCTCCATTGCGGCAGGGTGTCTGCACTCGGCGGCACTGAAGAGCAATTGGACTGTATGGGACTGGGGATACAACTACTATGGAGCGCTGGGCAACGCCACAAACACGACCACTGACGTCCCTGTTCAGGTAATATTCTCTAATAACAACACTACGACATCCTACACGGTAACCCCGTCGGCAGGCGCTAATGGCACAATCAGCCCCGCCACCGCTCAGACCGTGGCAAACGGCGGCACAAAGCAATTCACTGTAACGCCAAACACCGGTTACACCGCCTCGGTTGGCGGCACTTGTAATGGAACTCTCTCAGGCAACACATACACAACCTCCGCCATTACCGGCAACTGCACGGTAGTTGCCTCGTTTACCGCTGTTACTTACACGGTAACCCCTTCAGCGGGCGCTAATGGCACAATCAGCCCCGCCACCGCTCAGAGCGTTTCCTATGGCGGCACAAAGCAGTTCACCGTAACGCCAAACACCGGTTACACCGCCTCGGTTGGCGGCACTTGTAATGGAACTCTCTCAGGCAACACATACACAACCTCCGCCATTACCGGCAACTGCACGGTAGTTGCTTCGTTTACCGCCGTTACCTACACGGTATACCCATCGGCGGGCGCTAATGGCACAATCAGCCCCGCAACCCCGCAGACAGTTGCCTCCGGTAAGACGGCACAATTCACCTTAACGCCGAATGCCGGTTACTACGCCTCGGTAGGTGGTGGTTGTAACGGAACGCTGTCAGGCAATGTTTACACGACCTCCACCATTGCCGCTAACTGCACGGTAACCGCGTATTTTTATCCGATTCTCTACACAGTCACCCCATCGGCTGGCGCCAATGGGACGATAAGCCCCGCCACTGCCCAGAGCGTTGCCAGTGGCGGCACAATGAAGTTCACCGTAACACCGGCCACCGGTTACACCGCCTCAGTAAGTGGATGTGGAGGTTCCTTGTCCGGTAATATATACACGACCGACAAGATTACCGCCAATTGTGCGGTAACGGCTACATTTAAGAAATAGCCGGAACAAGCGAAGCTGCAACAAGCGATAAGGTGTGGGGAGGGAGGCTATGCTTCCCCCCCTTTGTACTGCTTACCGCCTCATGTCCCCGACGAAATTACAGTCCATCAGATGTCTTTCTCCTCATATAGTGAGTTCAGGTAGATGCAGACAAGGCTGTTGTCCGTGGAGTTGACCCCTGAGCGAAACGAATCCGGCAGCCCTAGCTGCAATCCCACAAAGATAGTTATGAAAACGGTGGCAACGGCAGCCGGAAGGTTATAAAAGGCCGCAAGGGGAGCGCCAAAAAGCAACAACTCCCCGGGGATTCCAGGCACCCCAAGCCCGATAATGACCACTATTGGGATGCTTATCAAAAGCTCAAAAAAAGAAAGCTCCACTCCGACTAATTTTGCTACAAACGCGGCCATTACAAAAACGCATATTGAAGTTCCATTAATACCGATATAACTCCCAATGGAAACGGTAAAGTCTCTTACCATTTTGTTTATTTCGGGAAAATGTTTATTAACCAAGGCAAGATTCAGAGGCATTGACAATGACTCTGAGGCCGTGGCAAACAAAAACGGAAACATCTGTATCCAGTAATTGGAAAAATAGTGTTTAATGGAAAAACCACTTACAACCTTCCTGACAAAAAACACAAACCCCAAATGCCATAGCAATGTGGCCACGCCGACAAACATTGAAATAACAATATAAATGGCAAACAATCCCCCTGCGCTGTCTGCCGCAAGCGACATGCCAAAGACTTTAAAGTTGTGGAAATCCATAGCGCCTGAACCTTCTTTTATCATAATATTGTTTACCTCATCAGGCAGGGAGTATATGTAAACTCCAACCATAAACATGAAAACCGGTATGAGAGGAAAAAGGATATCGCCAAATTTCTCAATCAGTCTGGTAGGAACACTGACAATCTTATATATGGAAGTAAATTTGTTCGACAGCAAGGAAACCAAAACGGCCAACACTATCGCATATGAAAACGCGTTTCTGGACAAGGACGACATCAATGTAATGACCGAACCGCTGAACTCGCTGAAAGAGCCGTTAAAAGCGCGTGGAAGCAACGGCAATCTCAGGCAAAGAGAAGTGAAAACTACCGCCCATATACAGGCTATCAACCTGGTTTTAAAAAAAAATAAAATCGCCCTCGCCGCGAACTCCCCCCTGCTCTCTTTAAAAATATAAGATAGTGAATAAGCTAAAACAAGAAAAATGACTAAAGGAGACGCATACTTGTAACAATCAATAAGTGAGGATAGCCATGACGCTACATAGCTGCTCATGGCAAATGATGATTTTGCCGTCAATATGCCAAAAAAAAGACACACGATAGCTATCACCGGCATTAATGCTTCAAGTTTCCTGAAATTAAACAATGCCTTAATAAGGTACATGGACACTCCTCCGGGTTTGCTCAAATCGGTTTGCACAAAAACAATATCTTCGTGCGCTAAATCACACTTTCATATTTGCCGCCACGCTAAGGATCAGGTTAAAGTGGCCGGAGATACCCTAAGTCTCACTCTAAAGTTTCACATAGAGGACTATGCGTCAGCACTTCCATCCGTTTATAATTTCCGTTAAGTCCTGCTCAGGCATTTCCATGACGGTATTCTACCATCAGGCATACAGTATTGTCTATGACACGGTTTTTAACCCCATGGTAAATTTGTTCTCCATCATAAGTAAACGGTAGTTGCTTAGATTGTTGTCATCATTGTCCCTTTCCGTTATTCCGGCTTGTCTGCAATGACGGACTAAGAAAAGGACAGCGCAGAAATCGTTGCCACTTCCAATGTGTGGGAGTTGGCGACGAGTACTTCTGGCGGTAACCATGTGATTCATGGGGGCAGTTGGAACAGCCATCCGCATGACGTACGGTGTTCCAGCCGGTACGACCTCAATCCCGGCGGCAAAAGCTACGGCTATGGTTTCCGCATTGCGTTACAGATGTAACTTTTACCATTTTACCGGCTTATACGTTTTTCCCCAAGAAATCCTTCAACTCATCCAACGAGGCAGCTTTCCTGATGAGATTTTTAAACTCGTCCAATTTATCTACGGTCGGCAGGACACGAACCTTGTCCATCAGCGCGACTCCGATTAAACCATATTTTAGTTCAAGTCCTAACTCTATACCCGCAAGCAGGCCTTCCCGCTTGCCTTCAAGCAACCCCTTGAGTTGGCCCCTCTGTTCACCCTCAAGCAAGCCTTCCTGTTTCCCCTTAATCATCCCCTGCTCTATTCCTTTTGTCATCCCCTGCTCACACCCCTGCCTGAATCTTATATCTCTCTCTAAATCATACACTAATGCCATAGCCTCTGCCTCCTTAGACACTTCGCCCTGTAAATCCCTCAACTGCGACAGGACTTCCACCTGCCTTATGTACTTACCACGGAGCGTTTCCTCCGGCACCAGCTCATTTAATCGCTCAAGTATCTCTCTGATAAATATTTTAACACCTTTCTTCTGATAATTGCACAAAATAGATATTATTACCTCTTCAGGCTTATCCGAATATAAAAACTTTTCACAGTCAACATCCCGCATATCAATGAGATTATATTTATGGGTCGTTGTCTTTGTTGAAAGGCTGTCTTTCATCGTAATCGGCTCGTTGCCGATATAAAATACGTATTGCAGCGGAGCAATTCCATGAACCTCCGTCAGATAAACCCAATACCGCAGTTCTCTGTACACCATTTTGGAATAGTTTGTGGCCTGAAATTCGATATGTAACAAAGATATGGAGCCATCTTCCAGTTCTACCCGTAAAATAAAGTCGGCTTCACGTTCATTCGTTATTTGAAGTTTGGTCTCTATTGCCGTAGATTTAACGATTTTCAAGCCGATTACCCTGGTTATCAGGGTATCTACCACATCCTTCAGGATTTCTTTCAGAATCTTGTCATATCGTTTGGACATTTGCTGGTATTGTAACATTTGGAGATGTTTAAAGCGTATGGCTACAACCGAAATTCCTATACCATTATTTTTTTCCTCCGGGCAAAATCAGGTCTTTTAAAATCATTCTAAATATGTTATAATAAGTGTTCTATACATGATAGACATTCTATATTTGAATTGATACAAGGAGGCAGCCGTTGAAAGAGGGAATACATCCTAATTACAAAGATGCGAAGGCGACATGCGCCTGTGGTGTGGTGTTTGAGACCAAGTCAACAAAGTCGGCCATTACTGTTGACATCTGCTCGAAGTGCCACCCGTTTTACACCGGAAAGCAGAAGATTGTTGACGCTGAGGGTCGTGTAGAGAAATTTAAGAGGAAATATGCGGGTACAAAGGCGTAGGTTCGGAAATGAAAGTAGGCGGACAGGCCGTCATCGAAGGTGTTATGATGAAGTCGAAGGATTTATGGTCTGTTGCCGTGAGAGACCCAAAGGGCGTTATTCACGTTAAGAAGGAGCGGTTGCGTCCACTGCCAAAGGTTCTGAAACTACCGTTTATCAGGGGTGTTTATGCGCTTTACCAGTCGCTTGCCCTTGGCGTGAAGGCCATTAATTACTCCGCCTCAAAGGCCCTTGACGAGGATGAAGGGGAAAAGCCCATGAGTTCAGCCACGATTACGCTGACGATGCTTTTTGCCTTTGTCATGGGGATTGGGATTTTCTTATTTCTGCCACTGTATCTCACAAAACTCCTCGCGCTGGTTGTCAGGCCAATTGCTGAGAGTTCTTTTCTTTTTAACATAGCGGACGGCATTTTAAGGGTAGGGTTCTTTGTGGTTTATATCTTTGTGATAAGCCTGTGGAAGGACATGAGGAGAATTTTCGAGTATCACGGGGCAGAGCACAAAGTAATATTCGCCTTTGAGGCAGGGACAGATATGGAGCTTTCAAGCATAAAAAAATTTGGCACCCACCACCCGCGATGCGGCACGAGTTTTCTCTTTATCGTCATGCTGATGAGTATCCTTGTTTTTTCCATCATACCAAAGACCTGGGATTTTTCATGGAAATTCGGCTCGCGGGTAGTCCTGATACCGCTGATTGCGGGCTGTTCATATGAGGTGTTACGATATTCGGCCAGGGCAAGCGCCAATCCGATAATAAAGTTTTTGATTCAACCAGGATTGCTGCTTCAGCGCATCACCACAAAAGACCCCGATGACTCACAGATAGAGGTAGCCCTGCGTGCCCTCAGCGAGGTCGTCCCCGGCTTAAAGCCTGATATGCCAGATATGGAGAAAAGCGTATGATTGAAAAACTCAACGCCATAGAGGAAAAATACGAAGAGATTACAGCAAAGCTCTCAGACCCAGCCATCCTTTCTTCGCAAAAGGACTACCTCAGGTTCTCCAAAGAGAGCGCTGACCTTGAGCCTCTTATTGGCAAAATACAAAGCTACAGAAAGATGCTTGACGCCTTAGAGGCGGCGGAGTCAATAATAAAGGATACCTCAGACGAAGAACTTAGTGAGATGGCAAGAGAGGAAATTGACGAGCTTAAGGTCAAAATCCCCGCAATTGAGACAGAACTGAAGCTGATGCTCGTGCCCAAAGACCCGCGCGACGGTAAGAATGTCGTAATAGAAATCCGTGCCGGCACAGGGGGCGAAGAGGCCGCCCTGTTTGTGACTGACTTGTTTCGTATGTACTCCAAATATGCGGAGCTGAAGAACTGGAAGGTGGAAATAATAGACTCCAACCCCACTGGCATTGGCGGCAACAGAGAGATGACCGCCACCATCTCAGGACGCGGTGCTTACAGCAAGCTGAAATACGAAAGCGGCGTCCATAGGGTTCAGCGAGTGCCTATAACTGAGGCCTCAGGAAGGATTCACACCTCCGCCTCAACCGTGGCCGTGCTGCCAGAGGCCGAGGAGATTGATTTAAAAATAGACGAAAAAGACCTTCGAGTTGATACATTCTGCTCATCAGGCCCCGGTGGACAAGGGGTAAACACCACATATTCGGCCATCAGGATTGTACATATACCGACGGGGGTTACCGTGCAGTGCCAGGACGAACGCTCCCAATTGAAGAACAAGATTCGGGCAATGAAGGTCCTCAGATCAAGACTATACGACATGGAGATAGAAAAACAAGACCGCATGCGCGCCGACTCAAGAAAATCACAAGTAGGCTCAGGCGACAGAAGCGAGCGCATAAGGACATACAATTTCCCCCAAAACAGGGTTACCGACCACAGAATTGGGCTTACCCTGCACAGGCTCACGCAGGTGCTTGAGGGCGATATGGAGGAAATCATAGAGACCCTCTCAACACATTTCGAGGCCAAAAAACTTCAGGACATCGCTGTATAATTCTGCCGTGCGCCTTAAATTATCCGAAACCCCTGAGTCAGTTGCCCTTGAGACCGCGTTACAATATCTGAAAGCGGGAAAGATAATCGCCTACCCTACCGAGACATTCTACGGACTCGGTGTAGCCTACGACAACAGCGAAGGGCTGAGGCGGCTGTGGGAGCTTAAGAAGAGGCCCCCCGATAAACCATTTCCACTTATTGTGGGGGATGTTGATATGCTTGGGCTTCTGACCGGGGTAATTGACCCTGTGGCATTGGCCTTGGCCGCGAGGTACTGGCCCGGGCCTCTGACGATACTTTTTAATGCCAAAGCGGGGCTGTCTTCCTTTATCACGGGCAAAGACGGCAAGGTGGCGGTACGGGTGCCGGGGGCACCGGCGGCGGGGCTGGCAAAGTACGCCATGTTTCCCGTGACCTCAACCAGCGCAAATATATCAAACGCACCGCCGCCGTCAGACGCGCAAACCGTCCTTGACTACTTTGGAGATTCAATTGACCTGATAATTGACGGCGGCAGGACAAGAGGCGGCCTCCCATCCACTATCGTGGCGATAATCAACGGGCAGATACGTGTTATCAGAGACGGGGCGGCCAGGCTCTAATCAACGTGCCAGACTTTCCGGATTTTTATATGAGTAAAGGGCAAGGTCTCTGATCTTCCTGTCGGCCCTTCTGAGGCGTTCACTGAATATATAGGCAAATTTTTTATATAATTTTAACGTAATTATATCGTCGTAGCTGTTCATAATGGCCTTGTCAAGCTCAAAGAGCATAATCTCTTCGTTGGCAACAGCCCTTGCTGAACGCGTGGAATCCTCAAGCAGGGCCATTTCACCGAAACACTCGCCCTTCTTAAGGTCTGCGAGGCGCTCTATCCTGCCGCTTTCCAACTGCTTGTAAATGGAGATAGAGCCGTCAACAATAACGTAAAACCTGTCGCCGGGCTGCCCCTCGTCAAAGATGAGTTCGTCTTTCTTATAGCGCCTGAGTTTACTCATCCTGAGGAGTTTTACGATGTCCTCGTCTGTCATAAAAGAAAAGAAATCCAGTTGCCTGATCTTCGCGTACGTCTCGGTCACAGCCAGGGCCTCGCTCCTGGTGGCGTCGCTTATGGCCTTTTGGACGTCTGTCATTTGAAAGGGAAACTTTAAGACTGCGCTCACGCCGTCGTTATACATTTGTTTTAATTCGCTGGCATTGAGTTCATCCTTATAGAGCAGGATTATTCGTTTATGGCCAAGGGTAGGATGAGACTTAATCGTGTTTAAGAAGTCAGTCTTTGAGTTTATGATAGAGTCGTGGTCTATTATTATCAAATCACATTTTTCGCGTAACAGGAATTCGACGACATTTTTGGGGTCATTGACAGTATGAATAGCAGAGTAGCCGACGTACCTCAACGTGCCTTTTGTAACATCCCGAACGGCGATGTCACGATGTATAACTATCAGAATACTTAGAGCCTTATCCATGAGTTTTCCCTCCGTTGTCCTTATTCCAGCCGCATTCACCCGGGCACATATCCGTCTTAATGGTGCATGGCTCCGGGTGTATTACCACCTTGCAGTTGTTCAGCTCTTTAGCGATGCTGCCCTCTATTATATCCATTGTGGTATGGGTTTTGGCAATCGTTTCGTTAGCGCACACGGTAAGGTGCAAATCAATATGCCTTTCTCTTCCGGCCTTTCGGGTTCGCAGTTCATGGTAGTCTTTAATGTAATCTGATTTGGAATCGAGGATTTTTTTTATTGACGTGACCTCTTCCTCCGGCAGCGAGTTGTCTAACAAGGCACCGATAGATTTTTTTGTTATCATAACACCCTCGTAAAAGATCAAAAGTGAAATACTGACGGCCGCGATGGGGTCTATAATATGGCGGCCTGTCAGTGCGATTAAGACAAGGGCTGTCAATACGGCAAGTGAACTATAAATATCCGCCGAGAGGTGCTTGGCATCCGCCTCAAGGGCGGGAGAATCAGTTTGCTTTGCGACTTTAAACAGATAGCGGGAAGTAAAAAAATTAACTACAACCGACACCACCATTACCGCAATTGCCACGCCAGGCATAGACAATCGAACCCCCGTCCTGAGTTTATCAATTGCCTCAAGGACAATAAAAACCGCCGCAATGATAATAAGCACGGCCTCAGCCACGGCACTCAGGTTTTCAATCTTTCCATGTCCGTAGGGGTGGTCTGAGTCCGGCGGCACACCGGCTTGTCTTATGCTGAAAAAGGCCATTATCGCCGCCGCGAGGTCTATGGAGCTGTGAATCGCCTCAGAGATCATACTTACGCTGCCGGTAATTGTACCGGCCACTATTTTGAACACTACAAGGGTTGAATTAGAAAGCACTGATACAAGAGCAGCGTTTTTTAGTCTCATAATCTGCCCGCCTTATATCTTCACAGGGTATGATTCCATTGATAGACATAGTATATACGTTATAAAGGCAAAAGCGCAACCTCGCGTGCAAACTCCTCCGACGCTATGGCAATTATCTCACTGTCCAGACACTTATAGCCCGTCCGCGCGGCCACGCCCCCGGCTACCGCTTTACCCATAAAGATACATATTATCAGCAGTTGAATTGCTTATTTATTATAGGTAAATTACCTATGGCAATTTGCCGGTGTATGCGTTACAATAGACTTATTATGGAGAGAACGCCCTGATTGTAATGGCTCATATTTTTTTTGAGCATGATTTAGACGTAATATATTTTGTCTATGGCCTGTCATTTTTTATCATGGGCTACAGCATCCTGACCCAGTGCAAACCAAACAGTATCTATAAAATCGGCAGGATTATCTGGCTCCTTGGCCTGTTCGGCATATTGCACGGCATAAACGAATGGCTTGACATGTGGGTGCTCATTAAGGGCAGGACAAAGGCGCTTGATTATACGAGGTGGATATTTCTCATCGTGTCCTATTGTTTTCTCATGGACTTCGGGCTAAGGATGTGTTGCAACAAAATGAAACAGGTATTTGACTGCAAATATTCTTACAACATCTGGCTCATTGCCTTTATAGTGGCGGTAATAGCGGCAATCTCAGTACAATCAGACGACTTCCTTGCTACATCAAATATCCTGTCGAGGTATTTTCTTGGACTAACCGGGGCACTGCTTACAGGGACGGGATTTATCATGTATTACTACAGGGAGGATGATAATCTTAAGAATGCCTCTAACATGAAGTACAAGTTCTGGATATTGGCCATGTCCTTTCTCATCTATGGCATACTTGGGGGGTTAATCGTCCCAAAGGGCGATTTCTTCCCGTCAAACGTGTTGAATGTCGAGTGGTTCCACTCGGTCACAAACATGCCCGTGCGATTAATCAGGGGGATTTTTATAACCATATCGGCTCTAAATATAGGCAGCATCCTCTCCACCTTCCAGCGGGAGACCAATTACCGGCTGGAGGAGGCGCTGGCTCACAGAAAGGTAATCGAAGATGAGCTTATAACCTCAAAGGGGCAGCTCCGGTCTTTGGCCACACGCCTCCAATCCCTTATTGAGAAGGAAAGGACAAGAATCGCCAGAGAACTCCACGACGAATTAGGCCAGTCCCTCACCTCGCTAAAGATAGACATAGACGAGCTGCTCATATCAAACGCCTCTGCCAGCAGGACGGTACTAATATCTCAAATACACGACATAGAGAAGTCCATAGACACGATTATTGACCGTATGCACAACGTTGCCACAGAGCTGCGTCCGAGCATCTTAGACCAACTCGGCCTGTTGGCGGCCATAGAGTGGCAGGCAAGGAAATTCGAGCAGCGTACAGGGATTAAGTGTAACGTCAGGTACAATGCAAAGACCACCTTCGCACTTGGCAGTTTTGGCGACGAGGCCGCCACAACACTCTTTCGCATATTTCAGGAGGCCATAACAAACGTCTGCCGCCACTCAAAAGCAAATAAAGTTACCGCATTCATGTATAATAGAGACGGCGTACTTGTGATAAAAATAGTTGACGATGGTATAGGAATAGAAGGGCCTAAGATATTCGATCATAATTCCCTGGGGCTTCTGGGGATGCGGGAGCGTGTGGCCATGAGTGGATGGCAAATGGAGATTAAGGGAAAATCAGGAGTGGGAACTGCCGTGAAAATATATATTCCGGGTATGAGTTCTGAGAGATGATAAAGATATTGTTGGTTGACGACCATCCCATAGTAAGGGAGGGAATAATAAAGATACTTCACAGGCAGCCGGACATTGAGACGGTTGTCGAGGCCGAGACCTCAAAGGAGGCGCTAGCGCATCTGAAAACGTCACAATTTAACGTTGTAATTCTTGATATCTCCCTGCCAGACAAAAACGGCCTTCTCACCCTTGAGCAGATAAAGCACGACTATCCGGGCTTGCCTGTGCTTATTCTAAGCATGTACCCGGAGGAGGAGTATGCCATACAATCGTTGAAATTGGGGGCCTCAGGCTATTTGACAAAGAAGGCACTGCCGGATGAGCTATTGAAGGCCATACAGAAAATCGCGGCGGGAGGGAAATACATAACCGCCACACTGGCAGAGAAACTCGCTTGCGAACTCGACAGAAAATCTGACAAGCCCCTATATAAGTATTTGACAAACAGGGAATTCCACGTAATGGAGATGATCGTAGCCGGAAGGACCCCAAAGGAGATAGCCGAGCTGCTGACACTGAGCGTAAGAACCATCAACACCTACCGAAGCAACATCATGGAGAAGCTCCAGTTGAGAAACAACGCCGAACTGGTACGCTATGCCATAGAAAATAAGCTGTTTGATAAGTAGTGGATTATAATATAAAGACGAAGGGGGGGTAACCCCCCCTTCACCCCATAAATCTCGCCATGTTTTGTCAATCAAGTTTCACCTGCCGCTCGTTGGCGGCTTCAGTGCTCCGGCTAAAGGCTGCGGCGCTGTCAATTTTTGGTCTCAACTCTTTTTCCCTGAGCCTAAATATCCGGCCACCATCACAACCAAAAAAGAGACCGTCAGGCCGATGGACAGGCCGATTATCTCCGCCAACTTCAGATAAATCAACACAAACAATGCCCCCATCACCACTATCAGCCTTACCATATTGAATATAAGCATAACAGGGGCTACATTATCCGTGTTGAGCAGGCTGGTGATACTCTTTGAAAGAAACACGAAGTTCAATAGTCCCACAATCCCACCCAATAATATACTCAGCGACAGATTTCCATACCCTGCCACAAGCGCAATAAGCACAACAGCCACTAAGACCACCAGTGTTACAACGGTGACATTTCTAATCATCTTTTGACAATTCCTTCTTAGTAGTCCTGAACAATTCAACAAAACCGGAGATAATCCCCAAAATAAGAAACGTAACGGTAAGATACGGCCCTGTCTTAAATAGCATGTCAAGCCCCTTACCTATAAAAAACCCGACAAATGTCGCCACAACGATGTTAATCCCAACCTGGCTGGCAAACAGCAGGTGCTTAAAACCACCCGGGGGTTTTTCAGCCACTAACCACCTCCGGGGCGCACGGGGAAAATACTGAAATAGGGGGAAACGGCAACAACACTGAGCAACCAGCATGACAGAAAGACACCGCCCCCCTGCGCCTGTCATTCCCGCGAAAGCGGGAATCCAGAGAGGCCAGGACACAAGGAGCCACCGTATTTTGCAAATGGCTCAATGGACAGGGATTTTTCGCCTCTGTCCCTTTGGAATCAGACTCAGTTCGCCCTTATAGATGGGTATGGCCGTTTTCAGCAGGATTGTATAGATAAGCGCCCCTACTGACCAGATACCGGCAGACACAAGCAGTTCTGTTGCCGAGGGCAGGTAATCGTATATCTCACCCAGCGTGTCGGGGATAAAGCCGGGGACAATCAATCCCATGCCTTTTTCTATATACACACCTATCAGCACCAAAACACACGCTATATTCATCGTAGTAAACCTGTGCCTCATGCCGGGCATTAAGAAGATTATGAAGGCAGTAACATTACAGCACAGCGCAACCCATGTAAACGGCACAAGGACATTGTGGTGTACCCCGCCCTTTTCCAAACCGAAAAACAGATAGTCCATCGGGGCCATATGAACGCTCTGCGAATAAAACTCCTTAAATATCTCGGCTGCATACAAGAAAAGATTCAACCCCATCATGTACGCAATCAATTCGGCTATCTTTTGAATGGCCTCGTTTGACACATCAACCTCGGAGACCTTCCTTGCTATCTGAAAGACCAGAATCATAAGCGCCGGGCCGGAACACAGCGCAGAGGCTATAAACCTGGGGGCAACAATTGACGCGTTCCAAAATGGCCGCGCCGAAAGGCCATTGTATAAAAACGCCGTCACTGTGTGAATACTGAACGCCCAGGGTATGGACATAAACACGATTGGCCACATGACAGACATCTTATACTCCTTCCCCTGAGCCGCCCTGTAGAGGACATACAGCACCGCCGATAGATTTATCAATAAGTAACCGTTTAACACAATGACGTCCCACACCAAAAGAGAAGAGGGAAAGTTAGGGTGCAGCATAAGGTGCCATGCGTAAAGGGGCTTGCCCATGTCTGCAACAACGAACAGAATACACATTACCACCGCCATCACCGCCATCATCTCTCCGAAGAGGACGATTTCTTTTATCGGTTTAAAATTATATATGTACGACGGTATCACAAGCATCACGGCGGCGGCGGCCACGCCAACAAAAAACGTAAAGTTTGAGATATAAAAACCCCACGATACCTGGTCTCTCATGTTCGTAACTATAAGACCCTTGTCGGCTTGCCAAAAATACGCTATTGCCCCCATGGCGATAAACAATCCCAGAACCGAAAGCCACGCATAATACAGTTTGTTACCCTTCATTAAGTGGCGCAGTAAGTCTTTAGTAAATTCTATCATGTCCTATGCCTCTCCTCTACAAACTAAAGAAATAAAAAAAACTGGGATGAGTGTTAAGTTCCTCTTTTAGCCTGAATACCCGCTTTGTCTCAATACACAGACTGATTTCGCTCTCCGGGTCAAGGAGATTGCCGAATTTCCTCGCCCCTACAGGACATATCTCCACACACGCGGGGTATCTGCCAGGGTTTTCCCTCGTCCTCTGGATACAAAAAGTGCACTTTTCCACATGGCCCTTGAACTTTGGACGATTGCCAAGATAGTGGGTATTCGAATTAAACTGCTCCGGAGGCACCTGAGGCTCGCCCCAGTTAAACTTCCTCGCGCCATATGGACAAGCAGCCATGCAATACCTGCACCCGATACACCAGTTGTAATCAACAACCACTATGCCGTCCGGTTCTTTCCATGTCGCCTTTGTCGGACACACCTTCACACAAGGCGGGTTGTCACACTGCTGGCACTGCACCGGCATATAAAAGTGTCCCGGTTCCGGCACCGTGTCGTGTTCATAGTATTTATTCGATTCCTCAAGGTCATTTACCCATTTCTCGCCATTTTTGAACTCTAATACAGTTATGTATTGTATCTGGGGGTTGCGCGAGAGATTGTTCTCGGTAACACAGGCATACACGCACCGCCTGCACCCTATACATCTCGAAAGATCAAGGCCATAGCCAAATTTTACACCCGGCAGGGCTTCGTTTGTCTTGATGTTTATCTGCACCCCGGTCTTGTCCTTGTACTCCTTTTCAAGCCTTTGGGATACCTTCTTCTTTTCCTCCGGGGTCATTTCCCTGAAATACTTCTGGAAAAAAGTCTCCCATAAAGACGCATCACTCTTGTCCACCGGCATAAGCAGTCCGCCAAGGCCAATCGCCGCACTTTTTATGAATTCTCTTCTTTTCATGTCCCGTACCCTATCCCTTATTTATAAAAAACCTTAATTTAGAAAAAATCCCTTCTACTTGTTAGTCTCGGGAATATATATCTTCTTATCTTCAATCATAACCGGCACAGAACCCTTTACTTTTGTAATGTCCATGGGTTTGGCCGGAACCGGAAGCGGTTTTAATGGCTTAAACCTCGGAGAATGGGGATTGTGGCAGTTGACACAAAGAGAATAGGTCTTTTCACCGTTGTAGTACCCTACCCTCTTGCCATGAATGCCAGTTTTCCAGTCCCTGTAAATATTTCCGTGGCACTGTCCGCACAGCCTGTACGAGTTCTCAAACGGGATTAGCTCCCCATTTGCAAGGTGCAGCATGTCTCTGTTTGAGATTTCATGGCAGTCCAGACACCAGCGCTGCTGCTGTGCGTGTTTTAATTGAATCTCAGTGTGAAACCCAAGCTCCCGCCTTTCCTTGTTCGGCGGCATAGTCGCATGACACGACGTACACGGAAAAATCCCCTCTGTAAAGGGCGGTTTCGTCGTAGTATACTTAGGCAGACCAGTCTCAGCCGCCGCCAACTCTGGCAATATACAAAAAACAAACACTGCTGACATGACCGCCGCTGATAAGACCGCCGCCTGTAGTTTCCGTTTCATATTACAATA
>JADFXF010000042.1 GCA_015233685.1 Nitrospirota bacterium
GTTTTCCCAAACCTATTCTAACAGCTTTGACGGCGGGCAGGGTATTCTTTTATTTCTTTACCGGACGGAAGTGACACCTGTGTCTGAATTCGCCCGTATTATGTTAGAATACCCTATGCCTTCGCAGGTGTTTGATAAGGTTTACGGTGGGAAGCGGCTCGACAGAGACGACGCGCTGGAGCTTTTTAACTCTGACGACCTGTTTGGCGTGGGCATGGCGGCTTCCTTTGTTGCGGAGCGTCTCCACGGTAAAAAGGTCTATTACACACGAAACCACCACATCAACCCGACAAACCTCTGCGTCAACCGGTGCAAGTTCTGCGCCTTTAGCCGATCAACGGGGCAGGAAGGCGCGTATGCGATGACTATTGACGAAGTGCTTGCCAAACTGGCCGCAACAAGCTCACCCTTTAGCGAACTCCACATAGTCGGCGGCCTTCATCCTGACTGGCCGTTTAGCTATTACCTTGATTTGCTTTCCGCGATAAAGAAACAATATCCACGCGTTCAGATAAAGGCATTTACGGCCGTCGAAATTGACCATTTTACGAAACTAAGCGGGCTTGGACTGCGTGGCACGCTTGCCGCGCTGAAGGCACAAGGGCTTGATATGCTGCCCGGCGGCGGGGCGGAGATATTTAATGCCGACGTTCGCGCGCGCCTGTGTCCAGAGAAAATCCCCGCCTCAAGGTGGCTTGAAATCCACGAGGCTGCCCATACTCTTGGCATCAGGACGAACGCCACAATGCTCTACGGCCACATTGAGACATACGGCGATAGGGTTGACCACCTCCTCGCACTGCGTGAGCTTCAGGAGCGCACAGGGGGGTTTCAGGCCTTTATTCCACTTTCGTATCAGCCCGTTGCCGGTGCAGCCATAGACGTGACGCGCTATCCCTCTGGCCTGGACGATTTAAAGACAATAGCGGTAAGCCGCCTCATCCTTGATAACTTCCCCCATATAAAGGCATACTGGATAATGCTTGGCGAGAAGATATGCCAGATTGCCCTATACTTTGGCGCTACCGACATTGACGGCACGGTAATAGAGGAGAAAATAGCCCACAGCGCCGGGGCGGCCTCATCCGGGATGCTCACCACAGGTGAGATGATTAATCTGATTACAAAGGCACAAAAAGAGCCGATTGAGCGTAACGCCACATACGAAGAGGTCTCTGTCTGAGCAGTTTATTTGATAAGCGGCAGCAGGCCCTTACGCATCTCACCGGGACGCCGTTGCTTGAGCTTGGGCGGCAGGCCGATGAGATGAGAAATGCCCTGCATCCTGAGCATCTTGTCACGTTTATTGTTGACAGGAACATCAACTACACGAATGTCTGTGTAAATAAGTGCACCTTTTGCGCCTTTTATAAAGACGAATGCGATGAGGAGGCATATATTATTGATGAGGGCGTCCTGATGGAGAAAATCCGCGAAACTATCGCCCTTGGCGGCACACAGATTTTAATGCAGGGTGGCCTCCACCCGGCCCTTGATATTAATTATTATATAGATATGCTGAGAAAGATAAAAAAGGAGTTCACAATAAACATACACGGGTTCTCTCCCCCTGAGATTGCCTATATGGCAAAAAAGGCCAGTCTCACGATAAGAGATACCTTGACCGCGTTGAAGGACGCGGGGCTGGATTCGATTCCCGGCGGAGGGGCGGAGATACTCTCAGACAGGGTCAGAAGCGCCATAAGCCCGCGAAAAATAAACACCGCCGCATGGCTTGAGGTGATGAGGGAGGCACATTTGCTGGGGATGAGGACTACGGCGACGATGATGTTCGGCACGGTTGAAACACCGGAGGATATAGTGGCCCATCTTGAGGCAATATGGCGGCTTCAGGAGGAGACAGGGGGGTTTACGGCGTTTATTCCATGGACGTTTCAGCCCGGCGGCTCTGCCCTTGGCGGCACAATAACCCACTCAACGGCGGCTGATTACCTGCGCGTGCTGGCGCTTTGCCGGCTTTATCTGGATAATGTCAAAAACGTTCAGGCGTCGTGGGTTACGCAGGGGATAAAGACCGCGCAGGTGGGGCTTAGATTCGGCGCAAATGACTTCGGCTCTACGATGATAGAAGAAAATGTTGTAAAAGCGGCGGGTGTAGCATTTATGGTATCGAAAAATGATATAATAGGCGCGATAAAGTCATCAGGGTTCAGACCGGCCCAGAGGGACACATACTATAACGTGTTAAACTATTTCTGAGCGTGGGAATTTAATAGAGGTATAGATGGAAGGGCAGCAGATATACGATGTGGTGATAGTGGGAGGCGGGCCGGCGGGGCTGTCCGCAGCGCAGTATGCGTCGAGGTTGAACCTGAGGACCATAGTGCTGGACAAATCAAAGTCGGCGGGGGCGCTTGCCTTCACTCATAAAATAGAAAACTATCCTGGCATCGCAAGGCCAATATCCGGGGCGGAACTGCTTGATATATTCAGAAATCAGGCCGTTACGTTTGGCGCGCAGTACATAGAAACACAGGTTATAGGCGTAAATATTGAGGGCGAGCCAAAGGAAATCTACGCGATGGACGGCAACTACTACGGCAAGACGGTAATCCTTGCCACAGGTTCAATGGGCAGAAAGCCGACGATTGCGGGAGAGAAAGAGCTGCTTGGTAAGGGCGTAAGTTACTGCGCCATCTGCGACGCGGCATTTTACAGGGATAAGAACGTATGCGTCATAGGGGACTCTGAGGAGGCGGTCAAAGAGGCGGAGGTCCTGGCGAGATTTACCGATAAGATAACGCTGGTAGCCCAGAGCAACAGGCTGAGGGTTGATGGGCATCAGATCCTGAATGAGAAAAAAGTCAGTGTGCTCATCAATCACAGGGTAACTGAAATCAGGGGCAAAGAGTTCGTAGAAAGTATAGTTGTGCACAACAACGACACGAAGGCCGAGACCTTTATGCCGATGGACGGCGTGTTCGTATATCTGCACGGCAACAGGCCGATTGTGGATTTTCTGAACTTTTCGGTTGATATAAGTGACGAGGAGTGTGTGCTGACAAACAGGATGATGGAGACGAATGTCGCGGGTGTGTTTGCGGCGGGTGATGTATCATGCACTGAGGTCAGGCAGGTTGTAATTGCGGCGGCCAATGGCTGTGTTGCGGCGCTGTCGGCGGAAAAATATATAAATCAAAGAAAGAAAAGAAAATATGCCTGGGGCTAAAGCAATCTTAATAAAATGCAGATAAAACATCTATGGACTTTATCAGGCACTATGGCCTTTGCAATGCTGATTGCCACCGCTGTTGCGGCAGCGGAAAACTGGCAAAGGCTTGACGAGGGGTTGTATATGCGCGACTTTGAATCCCCTCAAAAATCCGACATGGGCAATTCAAAGATAACGGTGATAAAAATCAACCCCGCGTACTATGCGTTTAAACTCCTCACAGTGTCCGAGTTGGGCGGCAAGGCGATGACAGCAAGGGAATGGGCGAAAAAATATAATCTTATAATTGCCACAAATGCCGGTATGTATCAGTCTGACAGCTCCACCAGCGTGGGATATATGAAGAATTTCAGCCACTTAAACAATCCTAAGGTCTCCAGGGCCTATAAGTCGGCCCTCGCGTTTAATCCCGTTGACTCCACCGTGGCCGACGCACAGATAATAGACTCTGAGTGTCAAAACTTTGAAGAGTTCAAGGGGAAATACAATACGCTGATACAGAATATCAGGATGATAAGCTGCACAAACAAAAACGTCTGGGCGCAGCAGCAGTCGGCGTGGAGCATAGCCGCGGTTGGCAAGGACAAAAACGGCAACGTGCTCCTGTTGTTTTCCCGGTCGCCGTACACAGTTCACGATTTTATTGATATTATAATGTCCCTTCCCATTTCCATTGCCAGCGCCGCATACCTTGAGGGAGGGCGACAGGCCTCTCTTTATATCTCTGCAAAGGACACCGAGATCGAAAAAATCGGGGGCTACGGCACTGACTATGATGAGGGCGGCACGTTTCAGACCGCGTGGCCGATCCCGAATGTAATCGGTATTGTAAAAAAACAATCTCCAAACACTTTAAATAAATGAAAAGACAATTATCGAATCTCATAGCCGTGCTGGCCATTATTATCATGGCTTGCATGATGTCCTGCCAGCAGAGATACACCGTGCCAAAGCCTGAACCGATGCCGGGCTGCGCCCTGTTTCACTCTGAGGACAATCCCGCAGACAACATGACCGATATTGACCTGAAGTCGGCATATATCGTCGGGCAGCTTGAGAAAAACGGCGATATTCCCAGATTCGAGAATAAGATAATCGTAACCACTTTTGTTGACATAAATAATCTCAATCAGACATCCATGTTTGGGCGTCTGATAGCCGAGGAGATACTGTCGCAGCTTCGTATGAAGGACTACAGGGTGACAGACGTGAGGGAAATGAAGTCAATAGTCATGTCCAACAAGGTAGGCGAGCTGTACCTGAGCAGGAGCGGCCTGCCGCAACAGGGCAACAAGATAGACATCACGCCAAAGAGTTTTAACTTCGACTATACCAACTCGCTTATTGTGGCTGGCACGTATCAGGTAGAGCCGTGCGAGGTGTTTGTCAACGTGAGGCTGATAAGCCCCGAGCAGGCCGAGGTCGTCTCTGTGGCATCTGTTAAAATTCCCCGCACGAGGTTGATAAAATACCTGCTGAGTAAACAAAGTGAGATGAAGGACGAGCCAATGCCTTCAATACCATTGCGCCAGAATGAACCTGTGGTGGTTGCCACACCTAAGCCCACCCCCACACCCACCCCCGCGCCGGTAAAAAAGGCGGGGGCAGCCAAACACAAGGCAAAAAAGAAGGTGAAGCGGAAAGTACCGGCAAGTCCCGCAGAGCCGACAAAACCGGAGGCGGAGGCAAAGCCGGAGGCAGAGGTAAAAGTGGACGTGATAATGAGACCTAAGGAGCCGGTCAGCCCCACAGAGCCGGTAAGGCCCAGGGAACCAGTAAAGCCTGATGTGCCGGTGAAAAAGTGATGGTGAAGAATTGACACTGAAACATAAAACAACCGTCACCTGCCCAACTGCAACGGCGTGTGCAGTGTGGGCGATTGTCCTTATGCTAATGCTCACCTGTGGATGCTCTGTTTACAAGGCCGCCGAGAAAGTGGCCGTAGGTCCGCCAAGCGGCCCGACCCCCGGATATTCCAATGGTATGCACAACGTTTATGACGACCTTGACGGGGCGGCAAGGGATATGGCAAACGGCCTTTCATTCGGCGCGAGGATTGACACCGAGCGCGTCTATTCCCCACAAATATCGCCCATATTGGTTACAACATTCGTTGATATAAACGACCTCAGACAGACCTCTCCCTTGGGGAGGGCCTTTTCCGAGCTATTGATGACCTATCTGCAGAGGAACTACTTCAACGTCATAGAGATGAGAATGGGAAATGCCATAGATATTGATAAAAAGAAAGGGGAGTTAGTCCTGACCAGGGACGTCAAAGACCTCGCGGCAAGGGAAAACGCTATGAGTGTCCTTGCGGGGACATATACCATTACCGGACAGTCGGTAATATTTAACGGCAGGATTATAAACCTGAAGGACTCTACATTGTATTCGGCCTGGAGTACGCGCATGGTGGAAACAAAAGAGATTAAGACATTGTTAAAAAATAACAATCAGGGAAACGGCCAGGGGCAAATGCCCGACCCCACGGCAGTCATGGAAAGGCCGGCAATCACTAAATGATAGGGGGAGGGCTGCTCGGGCTACGAAACCGGATTATGCGCCGCCGGATTATGCATCGAATGATGGGTGTGTCGGCGGCGTGGGTGGTGGTGGCGCTTGTCGTTACCGCGTGCAGTGTGGTTGTGACGCCTGAGGTCACCGTGCTTTCGGCCAAGCACTCAACTCTGACTAAGTCCGAGTCTGAGGCTCCGCCGTGCCTTAACGAGGTTTATATCACACCTGAAAACCCGTTTCCCTTTGGCAGCCGTGCCGCCGTCTTTCTTATGAAGTCGTCTGTTGACGCGCGGGAAGTATCCGGGTACCTTACCGACCTCATGCACAAGCTGCTCCTGCAAAGGCAGTTGTTTCATATAATAGAGAAAGATGACGAGATATTCAACGACCTTAAGTCGCAGATGAAATATGCAAGAGACAAAAAATATGATATTATCATTGTCGGAGAGATAGAAAAAATAATCATGGGAGGAGAGCTCAGACAGTCCATGATGGCGATAAAGTTGCGCGTAATCAACCCCCGGACAGAGGTCACGCTGCTTTACCTTGACCACTGCCGCGTAGCGCCGCCCCAAAGGGGTATATCGTTTACTGACTTTGACGGGTTGAATTTCCCTGTAAAATTTTACGATATGAAGGCACCGCTTCCTAAGCAGCTTGGGGCGTTGGCCGTAGCGGAGATTTCAAATATTCTCGTCCAATTCAAGGAATAGCCGCCATAAGTGGCGGTGAGGCAGATGGATTTTCGGCCATCAGAATCCCCCAAAAGATTTGATTAATAAATAGTGTTGCAAAATAATGAGCATTTATGTTACTTTCCATTACAAAAACACACGCTATGCAGCCGGATATGGCAGCTTTGGCAGAGGTCCCCACAGGCGGGGCGCTGAGGTTATAGCGGAGGGAAAAACCAACAGGAGGTACTTTAAAAGTGGTAGTGTCAATGAAAGAGTTGCTTGAGGCGGGTGTCCACTTCGGACATCAGGTAAAGAGGTGGAATCCGAAGATGAAAAAGTATATCTTCGGCGAGAGAAACGGGATTTACATTATTGATCTGCAAAAAACGGTAAAAGGCATAGAAGAGGCGTATAATTTCGTCAGGGACATGTCAGCCGCGGGCGAGACTATAATGTTTGTCGGCACGAAAAAGCAGGCCCAGGACGCTATTGCCGAGGAGGCCGAACGTGCCGGGGCGTATTATGTCAATCAGAGATGGCTTGGCGGGATGCTGACGAATTTCTTCACAATCAAAAAGAGTATCGAGAAGCTGAAAAAGATAGAGACCATGAAAAGCGACGGCATCTACGATGTGCTGACAAAAAAAGAGGTACTGGCGTATGAAAAAGAGCGTACTAAGCTGCAAAAGTATCTCGGCGGCATAAAGGATATGAAAAAATACCCCGGCGTGTTGTTTGTCATAGACCCAAGAAGGGAAAACATCGCCGTAATGGAGGCAAAAAAACTGTCGCTTCCTATTGTGGCCATAGTGGATACGAACTGCGACCCCGATAAAATAGACTACGTCATACCCGGCAACGACGACGCCATAAGGGCGGTAAAGCTGGTGACAGGCAGAATGGCCGACGCAATTATGGAAGGCAAGAGCATTCTTAACCGGGAAAAAGAGCAGAAGGCACAAGACATCCTGATAGATCAGAAAAAACAGCAGGAAGAACTTGAGGAGGTAAAAGCGTGATATCCGCAACCATGGTCATGGAGTTAAGGGAAAAGACGGGCGTTGGCATGATGGACTGCAAAAAGGCCCTCACAGAGACCAACGGCGATTTTGAGAAGGCCCTTGATTACCTGAGAAAGAAAGGCCTTGCCACGGCGGCAAAGAAATCCGGCAGAAAGGCCTCCGAGGGCCTCATCTGTTCCTATATCCACATGGACAAGATAGGCGTTATGATAGAGCTGAACTGTGAAACTGATTTCGTGGCAAAGACAGACGACTACAAGCAATTGGCAAAGGACATAGCTATGCACATTGCCGCGGCAAACCCTGAGTACATAGAGCCGACTGAAATCCCCGCCACAGTAATCGAAAGGGAAAAAGAGATATACAAAGACCAGGTGAAAGGTAAACCGGCAGGTGTGATAGACAAGATAATAGAGGGCAAGCTGGAGAAGTTCTACTCCGAGAAATGTCTGCTCAGACAAGCCTTCGTCAAGAACCCCGACCAGACCGTCCACGATGTTGTCGTGGAAAAGATAGCAAAACTCGGTGAAAACATACTGGTCAGGCGGTTCGTCCGGTACCAGCTTGGCGAAAAGCAGGACGAGGCTTAGGCAGAGAGCTAAGGCGATGGAAAACTTAAAATATAAACGTCTGATGTTGAAGTTAAGCGGCGAGGCCCTCATAGGCGACGGCTCATACGGCATCTCGCAGGCGATGGTAATCTATGCGGCGCAGGAGATAAAATCGGCCTATGAGACCGGCGCACAAATTGCGGTTGTCATAGGCGGCGGCAATATATTCAGGGGTGTGGAGGCCTCAGTAAAGGGGATAGACAGGGCAACGGCCGACTACATGGGTATGCTGGCGACCGTTATAAACGCCCTCGCGCTGCAGAATTCCCTCGAAAAAGCAGGTGTTCCCACAAGGGTTCAATCGGCCATAGAGATGCGTGAACTGGCTGAACCATACATAAGAAGAAAGGCTATGCGCCATCTTGAAAAAAACAGGGTGGTTATCTTCGCCGCCGGTACGGGCAATCCCTATTTTACGACAGACACGGCGGCAGCCCTCAGGGCAATGGAAATAGACGCGGACGTTATATTCAAGGCCACAAAGGTTGACGGCGTATATACCAAAGACCCCGTAAAAAATCCTGACGCGGTGATGATTGACCATATAACACACGGCGACGTCCTCAAACAGGGCATCAGCGTAATGGACTCAACGGCCATTACCTTGTGCATGGACAATAACCTTCCAATTATCGTGTTTAATTTAAAGAATAAAGGTGCAATAAAGCGAGCCTTGCTCGGTGAAAAAGTCGGTTCTTTCGTAGGGGGCTGATTGTGGACAAAGAAATAGAGAAAAAGCTCAACGGTAGGATGCTCACGGTGATAGACCACCTGAAAAAGGAGTATGCCACTGTAAGGACAGGACGTGCCTCACTGTCCCTTTTGGATGATATAATGGTTGACTACTACGGCACACCCACACCGGTTAATCAGGTAGCGGCACTGGGCAGCCCTGACCCGCAAACCATAACTATCTCTCCATGGGAGCAGAAGATAATACCTAACATCGAAAAGGCCATTAGAAAGTCTGACCTTGACCTCACGCCAAACAACGACGGGAAGACTATAAGGATAACGATTCCCCCGCTGTCCGAAGAGAGGAGAAAGCAGTTGGTCAAGGTGGTGAAAAAGAAGGCCGAAGACGCCAGGGTTGCGGTTAGAAATATCAGGAGGGAGTTCAACGAGGAGCTGAAGAAACTCGAAAAAGACAAACACATTAGTGAGGACGAGACGAAGAAGTCTCAGGAAGAGGTTCAGAAGGTGACGGATTCCTTTATTAAACTAGTTGACGAAGTCCTTGCCCACAAGGAAAAAGAGATAATGGAGGTTTGATTTTGCTTAGTAATTTCATGTTAAAGGTGGAGGACTCAAAGCTCCCTGACGTGCAAAAGGCCCTGAAGGCCGCCGGTGTTAAGGTAAAAAGCATTGTTGAGTTGTACAAAGAAGGGGTCGCCGAAGATAAATCTGAAGATAAACCCGGCGCCTGATTCGGCCTAAAATATAAGGATACGACACGATGGATAATGACAACAACGATGCCTCAAGCGTAAGTGAGCGCGTAAAAGGCATCAGAAAGACTCTCCTGCAGGAGAGACAGGTAATCTTAAAAGAGGCAAAGACAGAGATAGGGAACTTTGTCAAAGGGGACGAAAAGCAGCTTGTCGAGGCTGCCCTTGACGATGGAGATTGGTCTGTCGTTGATGTCAACGAGGATATCATACTTCAAAAGCTCCACCATCACAAGCTTAAACTCAACAAGATAGACGAGGCGTTGAGAAAGCTAAACGATGGTTCATACGGCGTGTGCGATGACTGCGGGATAGAGATAAGTGAGGCGCGCCTGAAAGTGCTGCCGTACGCGGTGCATTGTGTTGAGTGTAAGGAAAAAAGAGAAAAGATTGAGCAGGTGGAAAGAGAGCAGTCCTTTCAGTAAAATACCCTATCAAGAAACAGGCCCCGTCCGGGGGCGGTCATTCCGGCCTTTTTTCTGTCCTTTGCGGTGAGGATATTTTCGACATCCGCGGGGGGTGTCTTACCCCTCCCCACGTCCACCAGCGTCCCTGTGATGTTTCGCACCATGTGGCGCAGGAAACCGTCCGCCTCTATTGTTATCTTTATGAATTGACCTTTTATTTCAGCACCCATAAAGGATATGCAGGGCATCGGCCTGACTTCTATACTGAATACCTCTCTGACCGTGCTATCCACGTCCGTATCTGAGGCACAAAAGGATTTAAAATCGTACCTGCCGACCAGACTTATGGAGGCCTTTTGCATAGCCGCGATGTCCAGTGGGTGCCTGACTTCCCATACATAACGATACATAAAGGGCGAGGCTGACGAGGGGGCATTTGATATGACATAAAAATAGCGCTTACGTCTTGCCGAAAACCGGCAATGGAAATCGTCTGATACGTACCTCGCGGCGACTACTCTGATGTCATAGGGCAGTAAGGCATTCAGGGCCCTTTGAAAAATATCCGGGGTTAAACGGCTGTCTGTAAAAAAAGAAGCGGCCTGTCCTAACGCGTGAACGCCTGAGTCAGTCCTGCCAGCGCCGGTGACGGCGGTGGCGCGTCCCGTAATCTTACACAGTGCCTCTTCAATTAATCCTTGCACGGTGGTCGAGGTTGGCTGCCTCTGCCAGCCCCGATAGTTTGTGCCATCGTATTGAAGAATCAGAAATATGTGCTTCACGGCATTATTGAAGACTTATTATAAGACTTCCTTAAAGTAGTCAATGGTCCTGACAAGCCCCTCATCAAGCGGCACAGAGGGCTGCCAACCGAGCACATCTCTTGCCATAGTTATGTCGGGTTGTCTTTGTGTGGGGTCATCAACAGGAAGCGGCAAGAAGATAATTTTTGACTTCGAACCAGTCATCTGAATGACCTTACGCGCCAATTCAAGGATTGTAAACTCACCGGGATTGCCCAGATTAACCGGACCTGTAACCTCATCAGGGGAGTTCATCAGCCTTATCAACCCATCACATAAATCGTCAACGTAGCAGAAACTCCTCGTCTGAGAACCCTCTCCATAGACAGTGATGTCATTATTTTGCAGTGCCTGAATGATGAAGTTGCTGACGACGCGGCCGTCATTTTGAAGCATTCTGGGGCCATAGGTATTAAAGATACGGGCTACCTTGATTTTCAGGCCATGCTGCCTGTGATAATCGAAAAAGAGGGTCTCCGCGCATCGTTTCCCCTCGTCGTAACATGCCCGCGGCCCGATGGTATTGACATTACCCCAGTAAGACTCAACCTGAGGGTGGACAGCGGGGTCACCGTAGACCTCGCTCGTTGAGGCCTGAAGGATTTTAATCTTAAGGCGTTTGGCCAATCCGAGCATATTGATAGCGCCATGCACGGAGGTCTTTGTAGTCTGCACAGGGTCGAATTGATAGTGGATGGGCGACGCGGGGCAAGCAAGATTATATATTTCATCAACCTCGACGTACAATGGAAAGCACACATCATGCCGCATGACCTCAAAGAAGTGATTGCCCATCAAATGAATGACATTGCTTTTTCTGCCGGTGTAGAAATTATCAAGGCAAATCACCTCGTTACCGTCAAGGAGCAGCCTCTCACACAGGTGGGAGCCTAAAAAACCCGCCCCGCCCGTTATAAGTACTCGTTTTCTGATTGCCATAATCCCTACAGGCAAATATAACATAATATGATACATTATTATATTAAAATATTTACCTGAGCACTAAATTATTGGAGGCGGTAACCACAGTTATGGGCAATCACGCGTCAGGGCAATCGCATTAGAAAAATAAAGCAAAAGATACCTATGCAATCACTCCGGCTTTGTCCCTTGCCGTCATTCCGGCTTGTCCGGAATCTTCCCTTTAGTGTGAGTTTCATGATGATTGTGCATATTCTGAGGCATAAGGACAGATTCCGGACAAGCCGGAATGACAAAAATAAGGGAGACAATTTCTAATGCGATTGCCCTGGATCAGGCGTCAGTTGACAGTTATTACATACATCTGTTAGATTATACTGTGTATTGGATAAGGAGGGCTTTGTGGTAACGGTTTGTCTGGCTAACCATAAAGGGGGTACGGGAAAGACCTCGATTTGCATTAATATGGGAACCTATTTCGCGAAGAAAAAGGTGAAAACCCTGATCATAGACATGGACCCGCAGGGGCATGTGGCCCCGGGTCTTGGCATAGATGTGGGTTATAATGACCGTTGCATCGCCGATGTCCTTTTAAATCAGGAGGAGATTGCCTCTATCGTTGCCAATTCATCTGTAAAAGGACTGGATGTTGCCCCGTCTAACATCAGGCTCAGCCTCGTAAACGAGACGTTGTATAATTCGTTTAAGCGGGAACGCCGACTTATGAAATCAATGGAAAAGATATACAGGGACAAGACGTACGATTTAGTGATAATTGACTGTCCGCCGTCGTTAGGCCCTCTGGTTGAAAACACCCTCATGGTGGCCGATTATTGTTTCATCCCCTGTGAACCGTCGTCACGTTCAATTGACGGGCTTGCCGATTTTATCATAAAGCTGAAAGACGTCAGAGAGGGCGACCTTGATGACCGTTGGCTTATCGTACTGTCGAGGGTCAAAAAATCTGCCCGCCTGACCAATGAGGTCATTGACGAGAAACTCTCCTCGTACAAGGACAGGATATTTAAGACGAAGATATTTGAAAGAGAATCTATTAATCAGGCACAAATAGCTGGAATCCCTGTTTTTGACTTTCCCAGAGGACAGTTGGCTTCCGATAATTTCTCGAAGTTCGGCAAGGAGGTTGCATCGCGTTGTCACATAAAATAAAGAACTTGATGACAGGGGGCAGCTCACGCCTCGAAAAACGTACATCCAAAAAGAAAAAAGGGAAGGCCGTTAAAGAATACATAACGCCGTTAGAAAAATCTGAGGTACAGCCGCTGAATCAGAATCTGTCTGAGGAGAAAATCCCGGAGATTCAACTGCCTGATACCCGCACCCCGCCCGATACATCACATGCGGACATCGCGCCAGACGACCTACCCCCCCATGTGCGCGAGAGCCTTAGGATACTCCTCAATAACAACATCACATTGGAGTGTATGCAGGCCATTGAGTCTATGTCCTCAAAGAATAAAGATTTTATGGAGTCATTTATAAAATTAGGCCCCCAGGCGATGGTAGTCTTTTGCAATATCGCCGGCGACGAAGACTACGTTATTACATCGAAGATTAAACTTATCTCGTTGTTAAACAGGGTCAGCCGCAACGAGATAGTCCACAAACTTTTGAGGCGCGTTGGGGCGGCGATTGAGGCCCTGCGCCGCCTTAGGGACCTCCTGTTGCTGCAGTAAACGCACACACTATGGCCGTGGAGTTTCACGTAACTGAGACCGAAAAGGGGCAGAGGCTTGATGTGTATCTGGCGTCACAGACGCGGCTTACGCGCTCGCAAATCAATAAGCTCATTAAAGACGCCCACGTGTCACACAACGGCCAACCGGCAAGGCACGGCTGCAAAATACGCCAGGGCGATGTTGCCATAGTGGATTTCCCACCGCCGCAGGACGGCGAACTAACGCCGCAGGAAATAGAAATTGATGTGCCCTACGAGGACAAGCACCTTATGGTAGTGGACAAACCCCCCGGTATGCCCATGTACCCCGGTGCCGGACACCGTGCCGACACCCTGATGAATGCCGTTAAATGGAGGGCCGCGATCCTGGCGAACATCGGCGGGCCTTTACGCCCCGGCGTCGTACATAGAATAGATAAAGACACCTCCGGCCTTGTTGTCATAGCCCTTGATGAGCCTTCGTACTACGGCCTTGTTGAGCAGTTTAAAGACAGAACCATTAAAAGAAAATACCTTGCCCTGATTTACGGTTCAATGAAGGCGCCTGAGGGACAGATAACACTGCCAATAGGACGCTCCAAATCAGACAGGAAAAAGATGTCCACTGTGTCAGACCGGCACAAACCGGCCGTTACGAACTGGCGGACGCTGAAGACATTCAAAGGTGCCTCACTCGTGGAGGCGGTGCTATCCACGGGCAGGACACACCAGATAAGGGTGCATTTCTCGGCCGTCGGACACCCCGTACTCGGCGACCAGACCTATGGCATGAAGACATTTGTCACGCAGGGTAAGATTCACATCCCGCGCCAGATGCTCCATGCCGCCCTGCTTGGATTTGTCCATCCGGTTACGGGGCGGTATCTTGAGTTTAGCAGCCACCCACCCGCTGATATGGAGCATATCTGTTCCCTCCTTGAGGCAGAATGTTATAATAGCAAATGAACCCGACAAAAAAAGACGCAAAAGGGCGGCTCAAAACGCACACCCCCCGCCATCTCAAAGAAGAAAAGGCCATTTGTATCAACAAGGACTGTAAGCTCCGAAAAGGCGGCTGCAAGGGGTTTGAAGGCTGCCCCGGCTATAAAACCATATAGTGGGGTCTCCACATGCTTTTGGACATAGATAAGAAAGAAATCGAAGCGCTCTATACACTTACGCGGCGTGTAGTGGAGGCGGCAGCCGCAAAAAAAATATCCATAACAACGGCTGAATCATGCACGGGTGGTATGATAGCGGGTTTTATTACCTCAGTGCCGGGAAGCTCATCGGTGTTTTGCGGTGGGGCGGTAACTTATTCTAACACACTCAAGGAGAATTTCTTAGGGGTATCGCCTGAGACGCTTCGCAATTATGGGGCAGTGAGCCACCAGACAGCCCTTGAAATGTCACTTGGGATACGGGAAGCAACCGCCGCGGACTTAGGCCTCGCGGTTACAGGCATAGCCGGGCCATCCGGAGGCACACCAGATAAACCCGTGGGGCTTGTCTATATATCGCTCACCGGTCCCAGCCCGATTGAGTTTGCCATAGAATGCCACTTCAATGGCAGCCGCGATAAAATACGCTTTGAAACTGCAAAAAAAGCCATCGCAATGCTCTATGACGGCGTTCTGAGGGGAATTCAGTGATGGGCGTACTTCATTATGTACAGGCAGAACTTCTCATCAATAAGGACACTTCCCGCAAACGCCTTAACGAAGTGTACATTGCCGCCATATCCGGCCAGCGAATCAGGGTCAATAGGGTAGTTCAGGACGAGGAGTATGTCTTTTTTTTCATTAAGCGCATACTGCTCTGCCGCTGCGAGGATAGTTCGCGGGCCATAGCGCTGCCGTTTGTTGTCCCATGTGACAAATGTGGCGTGTCTTTGTGTTGCCGGATAATAGATAGGGCGGGTTAAATAAGCCGCGACGCCTGATGCCACGCAATCCGGGTCGCCAAGTATGGGCATTTTGTCTAACCCGTTTGTTTTGATATACATCGCCGTTTCCTTGTTTGCCGAAAATGGATAGAGATGCCCCAGCGTGTTTGCGGCAACGCCGGCAATTACGTTGCTCACAAGGACAACTGTAAAGAAGACATTCTTGGCGGCATCAAAAAGTTCATATCTCTGATTTAAAACGCCGGTCTCAGAAGATTTCTCATCATAGAGGTTCGATATCCAGATGGCCGAGACAAACACGATAAAATAATGCCCTATATGTCTTATCGCCCCGGCGTAAATCACATAGTTAAACAGGATAATCCCAAATGTGCCAGCCGCGTAATAAAACAGCGCCACCGGGCGGCGCAGCAACACAATCGAAGAAATGGTTACAATGGCCATGGACAGAAAAAACCTCACCGCGGCCTCTCTACCCGGGTCAGTAATGATATAGGTGATTACGTTGCTCCCCCAGAATTGCATGGTGACCATGGGTATCGGTATGCAGGCGCTCCAGATACAGGCTATTGACCCGAAAAAATTATTAAGGGTTAATCTCATATCACCAGGTGGGTGATAAAAGAAGGAGTCATGGGGAGGGTGCATCTGTATTGCCGATATTAAAAGACCGCAGGTAAAAATTACAATTCCGGCGGCAAGCGCCCACTTCTCCTTTGAGGAAATAGTGGCCGCCTTGTCTCTTGAGAAAATCAGCTCAAAGATGAGCATGAGGAATAAGGCAATGGCTATAACCGCCCCGTAGGGATTGCTCTGGCAGAGAAAAAATAAAACGATAGAAAGATAAATATAATTTTTGTCTTTAATCCCCGGACGAAAGAGCGACAAAAAAATAAACAACAGGAGCAACCCATAAGAGTAGTTCCGGCTGATTACGCAGTACTCGTAAAAGGGATAGTACCCAAAGATAAAGAGGACTTTCTGAAGTTTAGTAAAAGGCGCGCTCCTCACCGCGACATACACAACGCCCACGGCAATGGCAAGATGAGCTATCTGCATAATCAGCGGGTTTGGAGTTATCGCCGACAGCGCGTACAGGGTCAAAAACCAGAGAGCCGGATGTCCCTGATATCTGATGTTATTAAATAGCTCTCCAAGGGTTGACGCATCCCGCGCCATCATCCATGCCTCAAGCTCATCGCGCCACATCACATGGTGCATAATATTGAATATCCCAAGAAACAAAAAGCCTGAGACACAGACTAATACGAACCTGCCGCCTCGTAAGTGTTTATCTTCCACGCGTGCCTCGCTCAAAACGCTGCCTCATAATAAGAGATATTGGGTGAATTTGCCTCGTGGCATTGCCCGGAGCTAAGATACCGCTTTGCCGGGCTTTTGTCAATATGCCCTAACTCATTAAGTGGACAGCACCGTCCTGCCAGGATGGCGTGCATTACATATGTGTGGAGTGCCATACCATTTATTAGCAGTTGTCGGAACAATCAACTCCTTGTAATATAAGGATAATAGTTGTGGCACGAGATTTGCTGTATTACATGTACTATGTGTAGTCTGCCATATGAGTATATTGTATCAGCCGACGCGTCAGCCGGAGGTGCGCCATGTATCTGAAAGTAGTGCGCGTCGGGATATATCTGAAGGTTGTGCGCATCGGGCGGTCTGCACGAGAGGATAAGATTATCACATCTGCTACGGACGTCTATAATATTTTAAGTTCGATATCCAAAGAGGACAGAGAAAACCTCTTTGCCGTACATCTCGACACACAGTGCAGGTTTCTCGCTACGGAGGTCATTGCCAAAGGCTCTCTGAACATATGCGGCGTGACGCTTCGCGAGGTCTTTAAAGCTGCCTGTCTGAACAATACCGCGGCGATTATCCTCGTCCATAACCACACGGGCGGCCTGGCAAGGCCGAGTAAGGAGGATATCCTGCTCACCGACAGGGTAAAGGCCTTCGCAAAACAGATAAATATTGACATCCACGACCATCTTGTCATCGGCGACGGCGAAATATACAGTATAGAGGGCAGGGTACGCTATATAATCCCCCCCAAACACCTCTCAATTGAAAAACTCTTCGACAAGTGTTTGGACGACGATAGGTGTGTTAATGCCCTGAGGAGATTGAATAAAGACATCTATGAGTGCAGCCTCTGCATTTATGACAAAAATGACGGCTACGGTTATCTGTATATGAGCCGGGATGACGAAGTCAGGATTATTTTTGATACTGAATACGCAATACAAGGCGTTGAGGAAGATTACGTATAGATGTAACTCCGCGACAAAAAAATGTCGTGGAGTGAGATGTATAAATTTAATAGTACCTTTTTATAGTTTCATTGTCCATATCTTCATCTTTCCTTATCGTTTTCCAATAATATCCCTTTTTTGATTTATCGTCGATAGCAAAATATTCAAAAAACGAATCGCGGTAAGAGGCGTTAAGAGCACGGCAGCGATAAAACTTATAGTTTGAGCGATTTGGCTGACGAAATGGTTCAAAAAATGGCTTTTCCAACTCATCAGGCCACCATGACGGAGACATTAATGAGTATGGAAAGGCCGTCTTGCTCTCATCAACTTCCGTACAGTAGGTAGAAAACGTTTCATATAGAAAACTTGCCCAGTAATATGCGTCTAGCCAATAATCTCTATGGGCTTCTGTAAATATCATGATATCATAGGCGTCTTTCGTAAAGTTATCAAGTTTTATCAGATTCCTGCCATCGTAATCAGCATCTAGCCGTACCTCACCGCTGTGGCCGGTTCCTTTGAAGTATATAGTCTGCCAACCGCGATTAATATAATCCGATATTATATCATCCTCGCAAGCCTTTAATAGAACTAAATAAATTATTACGATGTAAATAAGCTTCCTGAATATTTTTTTCAATAGTATAATTATCTTTATTCTCATAGCCATATTGTAGACAATTAACAGGAAGATTGTCAATTCAGGAGAAAACAATTTTAGTGTTTGTTTGACATTGCCCACAATG
>JADFXF010000043.1 GCA_015233685.1 Nitrospirota bacterium
AAAAAGCCCGCAAAGACCAGCGATATTGCAGATAGGGTCTTCTCTCCGCCTGAGAGCAGGTTTATGTTTTGAAGTTTCTTTTGCGGCGGCTGAACCACTATGTCTATGCCGCACTCCAGTATGTTTGTGGTTTCGGTTAATATAAGCTCCGCCCTGCCGCCACCAAAAAACTTCTTGAATGTCTCGTCAAATTTTAAATTCAACATGTTAAAACCATCGGTTAGTTTTTGCCGCGTCGTTGAGTTTATCTTAGCAATGGCCTCATCAAGTTCCACGATTGATGTTAACAGGTCTTTTTGCTGCGCAAGGAGGAAATCGTAACGTGTGGTTAGCTCTTCGTATTCCTCAATACTTGCAAGGTTTACCGGGCCGATTTCTGAGATTTTGCGCCTGAGTACGGCCGTTTTTTCCTCCTGTCCATCAGAAAGAGGCGGCGCTTGCAGGTCGTCTATGTCCTTGCCATAGTTTGTCGCTATAAGGGCCTTTATGTTTTCTATTCTCATGCGCGACTCAGTCAGGCGAAGCTCCAGCCCGGTCACATGCTGCCGTGTCTCTTCGTATTTATGGCGCATAGCGCTAAGGGACGCTTCAAGATCGTGCGATGTCCTTATGTCGCTTTCAATGTTTGTCTTTTGCTCTGAAATCATGGACTTCAGGGCGGCCGCCTGTTCTGTGAGCCGGGCGAGTTTTTTTTCTTCTGTTTGGATTTCGATAATAAGGGCCTCTTGTTTTACGGTGAGGCTGCCTGTCTCATTATGGGCATCGGATATTCTTCGCTGCAGGGTATCGAGCTTCTTTACGTGTGAGTCCTTTTCGGCACGCACCGCCCTGAGCCTTTCTCTCATGCCGGTTATAGAAGACTTTTTCTCGGTAAAGGAGGTGCGAAGAGTCTCAAGGTGGACTTTTTTGTCCGTAACCGTATCCCTCAGCTCTTCTATATAGGCGTTTATCTCGTCTTTACGGGCATGGGCGAGGGTTTCCTCTTCCATGCGTTCTTTTAGTTTATTGTTCAGGGTGTTGATTTCCTTGTCTATCTGCTCGGATTCAACTTTCATGTAGTGCAGTTTTTGCGTGAGGCGATCTTTGTCTTCAATGTGTTTTTTTAGATTAAGTCTCAAGATGGAGAGTTCCTTGTCCATGGCAGAGAGGATGTTGTCAATTGTTTGCTGGTCCTTTTTTAGTGCGTCCTGACGCGCAAGGGAGGCGCTGAGGCGTTGTTGCAGGGCTGTCAGCGACACGGTATCCACAGCGGTCTTGTCCCTGAGTTCTCTGATATTGCGAAGGTGTCTTAATATAGTCCCACTCTTGCCTGTGGTAACGACGCCCGATGGCTCAACGATGTCGCCGTCTAACGTGGCGAAGTGGCATCGGTTGCCATTTGATAACTGCACAAGGGCCTCTGGTATGTCGCTGACAATGAAATAATTCCCTAAAATTGCCCTTATCATCTGCGCGTATTCGGGCGGTGTCTTAACCACATCAAAGGCGTTGACGGCGGACGCAGCATCAAAAGCGTTGACGCCGGATGTAGCACCAAAGGGGATGACTCCGGACGCAGCTTGCACGTTTACCACAAGTGAGGTGCGCTCTGAGGCGCGTTCTTTTAGGAACCTTACGCCATTGTTCAACGCGTCAATGTCTCTGACAATAAAGCCTTTTATCTTTCCCCCAAGGGCGGCCTCCACGGCAATCTCGTACTTTCGGGGGACTTCTATTATGTTTGACAGCAGTGCGATGATTTCGATGTTTTGAGAGAATTCCTTTACGTTTAAATCGTTTGCCGTTATCTCCTCAAGCGATCTAAGCCTTGAGGTGTCGGCAGCGAGCGACTCCCTCATGGAGGCTATGTCGGTGCGCATAGAGTCAAGCTCTTTCCGCAGAAGCTCTGCGTCGCTTGTAAGAACGGCTTTCTTTCCCTTGTTTGAGTCAACGGCCTCCTGTCTTTGGAGGATAGTACGCTCTGATTTTTTGATTTCGCTTTCGTGAGTGTCATGTTCGGTGGCCGCGTGTTTAAAAAATGATGACGCGGAGTCCTTTTTTTGCCTTAGTGAACCTATGCCTGACTGAAGGCTTGACGCCGCGTTTCGGATTGTACTTATCTCGTCTGAGATTTTAAACAGGACGCGGTTTTTCTCCCTGAGTTCTTCCTCCACACCATCAAGGGATTCCTCTGTCTGGACGAGTTTGTTCTTGTCGGTCTCAATTGCCTTTTCAAGGGCATTACAAGTGGCGCCTAAATCGGTGTCGGCCTGTGACAGCTCCGCAACCCTGTTCAGTGTCTCGTCTCTTTCGGCGCAATGGCCGCTTATCTGGGCGTTCAGCCTCTCAGTGTGGCCGGTGATATTGTCAATGGCGGAGCGTTTTACGGCCATGTCTTTCTCCAGCATTGATATATCCCTGTCCAGGTCCCTTTGGGAGTCGCTTAGTGCGTCAAGGGCCTTTTGTTTCTCTTCAATGACCCTGCCAGTGGCCTCACGCGCCGCCTCTTTTTCAGAAATCCCCGCGCCGGTTTCCTGAAGTTCACCGGTGAGCGTGTTGATTTCAGTGGAAAGCCGTGTATATGTGTCCATGAGCAAGGCATAATCCCGTTTTGCGATTGACAGCTCTATGAGACTGAGTTCAGTAGTGAGTGCCTTAAACTTCTCAGCCTTTTTTACCTGTCTGTCAAGTGAGGAGATGGAGCGCTTCACCTCGCTGACAATATCGTTTATCCTGTCAAGATTGGCCTTTGAACGTTCGATTTTGGCAAGCGCCTCAGATTTTCTCACCTTGTACTTCATAACACCGGCAACTTCCTCTATGAGAAAACGCCTCTCAATAGGTTTTGTGTTCAATATTTCGCTGATTCTGCCCTGCTCTAAGATGGAATAGCTCCTGACCTCAAGTCCTGTGTCAAGAAAAATCTCCCTTACGTCCTTTAAGCGGCAGCGTGTCTTGTTAATATAGTACTCACTCTCCCCTGAGCGATAAAGCCTCCTTGTTACCTCAACAATGTTGCCTGTGCCGGAGCTGCCGTTACCGTCTGCCGAATCGGAAAAGGACAGCGTTGCCTCCGCCATGCCCTTCGCCTTTACCTCAGCAGTGCCGCTAAATATAATCTCCTCCATCTTTTCACCGCGAAGGGTCTTGGCGCTCTGCTCACCGAGCACCCACCTGAAGGCATCTACGACATTGCTCTTGCCGCAGCCGTTTGGCCCGACAATACATGTAGTTCCGGGATGCATCGAAAATACCGTCTTGTCGGCAAAAGACTTAAAGCCGTTTATCTCTAATTTGACTATTCTCACGATTCAATATTCTCACGATTCAATATGCTCCGCCAGTTGAGCCGCATACCGCTAAGACAGGCCGAAAGAGATGGCTTAGTATATAACAGTGACCGGCAAATAGTAAATCATTTGACAGGCATCATTTGACAGTCTATTTATCCACCGAAACGGCAAAACATATTATCCACCAAAACGGCGAAACATGCGGCCCATGGCCTCCGGCAGGATTGATAACACATATGCGTAAAACGTGGCGTATTTCCTCATCAGCACGGGCGCTGAGACGCTACCCTTGTATTTATTTATCAGGGTTAGGTTTGCCCCGATGTATTTTTTAATCCGCGCGCCGGTGTTCTTGCCGTGTATCCTGTAAAACGCCAGAGGTTCGTCTATGTATCCTATTTCATATTCGGAGGCGATAGTAAGCCACAAGTCGAAATCCTCGACGGTGGTTAACCCCTTGTCTTCGCTGAATTGAAGGCCATTGCCGTTTCTAAACATCACCGTGAGACAGGATATGTAATTGAAAGACAGAAACAAATCAATAAATATGCCCCTGTGGGTTAAGCCAATTCGCCGCCCCGGTGCCCTTCCCTTTGTATAGGTCAGAACACCGTTTTCCATCGCCGCCGCCTTTGAATACACCATAAAGATGTCCTTATGGATGCTTAGATAGTTCACCTGTTTTTCAAGTTTGTCCGCAAGCCACAAGTCGTCTGAGTCCAGAAACGCCACATACTCCCCCTGCGCCTCCCTCAGTCCCACATTTCTTGAGGCGGCTATTACGCCATTGTTCTTAAACTTCATGTATCTGATTTGGTCGCACCCAAAGCCGCGCACTATCTCCTCCGTGTTGTCAGACGAATAGTTGTCTATCACTATGAGTTCCCAGTTGCGGTATGTCTGAACCAGTACAGAGTTTATTGATTCGCCGATGAACCCCGCATAGTTGTATGTCGGCATTATGATTGACACGAGGGGTGAGCCGTGCTTAGTCATTACGCACGCTCCACGAAGCCTTCACACAGAGACAGGCATCGCCTTATCTCATCGTCCATGCCGCCCTCAGGTTGAAACCCCGTTTCTTTTATCTTTTCGATACTATAATTCGTTGGATTTAAAAAGGCATCTGAAGAGACGGCCTCTCCAACCTTTATTTCGCTGATTTCCCGTCCATAGGTCTTTTCGTAGACCCTCGCAACATGCCCCGCCGCCTCTAAAATCGTCATCGGACATTCGCCGCCCAGATTGAATAACCCATCACCCCATTGGCCGTTTAATTCGTAAATGAAATGCCCGACGGCGCGTGTTACGTCGTGTATTGATATGAAATCCCTGTACTGCCTGCCGGAGGATTTTAGTGTAAGCGCTCTGTGCGTTACGGCCTGGCGGCAGAGGTCGTTAAAGACAAGGCTCCAGCGGTTTACCGCCCTGTCCGCGGGGGCGCCGTATGCGTTTGACAGCCGGAAAATCACAGTGTTCATTGCGTTATACCGTCTGAACTGATCAACAAACCCCTCGGCCGCCGCGTGTGTGGTTGCGTACGGGTGATATGGCCGTATTGGGGTGTCTTCTGTTATCAGGGGCAGCGCCAGGTTCTCTCCATAGACGTGAATCGTTGAAAAATATACGAAATTCCTTACGCCATGCTCAGAGGCCGCCCTAAGCAGCCGGAATGTCCCCTCCGCGTTTATCCTCATCGCCGAGACAGGCTCACGCATTGAGTCAATTTCGTTTAACGCGGCAAGATGGACTATTGCATCAGCGCCATTGACAGCTCGTTTGATTGATTGCTCATCGCTTAACGACATATTGAGCGTGTTAAATGCCGAACACCACGCCGGAAGGTCTTCGTTTTTTGTAGTTGTGATGATTATGTCAGAGTTGGGATATTTTTCCTTCAGATACAGGGCTGTCCTGCCGCCAATAAATCCCCTGCCCCCGGTTATCAGTAAGCGCATTATGTCGGCCACCGGTACGGGATAATGGGGGTGTCGGGGTCACACACCTCTGCCTCGGTGGGGTCGTGAGGCTCAGTGGCGCAGTTGGCCAAAATCGCAATATTGTCTGAGATACCCATAAAACCGCTCCACACAAGCGGCGGCACATGCACCAGGCAGTAGTTGCCCTCGCCGATTATGAACTCATCCACAAGCCCCAAGGTCGGAGAGCCTGTCCTGCCGTCATAGATAACAAGCCTGATTTTCCCAAACGGGACTGCCAGATTAAGCGACATTTTCGTATGCAGTTTCCACGCCTTTACAGCGCCGGGATTCACTACCGAGAAATACACCTCACCAAAGCGCTCAAACAGCGGGTCGTCGCGCCTCAGCATGTGCATCACCTTGCCGCGGGCGTCTTCTATTTGTTTCAACGGGGAGACGACGATTCCTTCTATCATCTGCCGCCTACGGCCCAGCGTATTGTCTTATTAGCTGCCGCAACGATATAGCGCTCTATTTGCCGCAAGGACAACTCAAACATATCCTCCTTACCCTCGTAATAACTCTTGTACCAAACCGCGGTCAGCCCAACGGTCTCCTTAAAGTCGAGGGCGGCGTGCCACTTGAGCTTCTGCAGCGCCTTGTCGCACGAGAGCTTCAGAAGCGAACTCTCCTTAATTTCCGAACCCTCGTGTCTCATCAGACAGACCCCCCAGTGAGCCATAAACTCTGAGATAAGCTCGCCAACCGAGTGGTTAGCCCTCGCGTCAGGGCCGAAATTGAATGCCTCACCTGAGGCGATGCCCGATGATAGGAGCCGCGCCCCAAGCTGCAAGTAGCCGCTTAAGGGTTCAAGCACATGCTGCCAGGGCCTTGTTGCGTTTGGATTTCGCATGACGGCCTCCCGGCCCTGTGACCATGCCCTTACGCAGTCGGGGATTATCCTGTCCCGCGCCCAATCACCCCCGCCTATGACGTTGCCGGCGCGTGCTGTGGCCAGGCGCGGGGCGTCTGGTCCCTGAAAAAACGACGCACAGTATGATTTAAAGACAATCTCGGCACATGCCTTAGAGGCGCTATAAGGATCATCACCGCCCAGCGTGTCGTTTTCCCTGTATCCCCATAGCCACTCCTTGTTGAGGTAGCACTTGTCGCTCGTTACGACAACGGCGGCACGAACACTTTCACAGTTTTTAATACATTGGAGGACATTGGCCGTGCCCTGGACATTCGTGCTGAAGGTCAGAAGCGGGTCTTCGTGGGAGAGTCTGACAATTGGCTGCGCCGCCAGATGAAAGACCACATCAGGGCGAAATGTCGTAAGAACCCCTGTTAAGGCCGCATAATCCCTTACATCACCTTCAAAATTGCGTATCTTATTATTAAGTTTGAGCACATCGTAATTGCACGGCTCTGACGGCAGATACGACGAAAACCCCGCCACCTTCGCCCCAAGCCCCAAAAGCCACAGCACAAGCCACGACCCCTTAAAGCCCGTGTGCCCGGTAACCAGCACGCGCCGTCCCTCGTATGCCCCGTCAAAAAGGTCTTTTCTTATCATATAGCCGGAGTACCAAAGCCGCCAACAGGCGGCAGCATAAATTCAGGGGATAATCCCCCGCCTTGGCGACAGATAAAACGTTTGCGAGATTACGGGGTGAAGGGGGGGTTACCCCCCCTTCGTCGTTAATCTTTAAATCTTCACTGTTTAGCATTTGGTATGAAAAGATTGCTGCCGTTTTTGTCTTTATAACCGGCTATGGCGTCCTGCCCTTCCTTTGATGTAAGCCAATTTATGAACTCCATGGCTTCCTTATATTTGGCGTGCTTATATTTTTCAGGGTTTACGGCTATCACACCGTATTGATTAAATAGTAGGGGGTCTCCTTCAAGGAGGATTTGAAGGTCGAGCTTGTCTTTTTTTGCGAGCCATGTGCCGCGGTCGGTAAGGGTATATGCCTTATGCTCGTCGGCAATGCGCTGAGTCCTCTCCATACCCTGCCCGGCTTCAAGATACCAGCCCTTGCCTTTTGGGTCAATACCGGACTCTTTCCAGACAGCCAGCTCCTTAGTGTGCGTGCCGGATTTATCTCCTCGCGAGACGAAGGGTGCCTCTTTCAGTGCAATATTTTTAAACGCGGCAACCGCACTTTTCACGCCCTTGACACCGGCTGGGTCATCTTTATGCCCTATCAGCACGAAGTCGTTGTACATGACATCTTTACGGTTTACGAACCATCCCTCTTGTACTGCCTTTAGTTCCTGGTCCTTAGCGTGAACGAGGACAAAATCAACATCCCCTCTTTTTCCTATCTCAATAGCCGCCCCTGTGCCGACTGCGACTACCTCTATCTTAATGCCGGTCTTCTTCTGAAATATGGGTAGGATGTAATCGAAAAATCCAGAGTTCTGAGTGCTCGTTGTCGAGGCGCAGCGAACCGTTTCAGCGGCTGAGGCCAGCGGCATATTCATCAGCACTAACACCAAAATCATCAAAACTCTGATTTCAGACCACCCCTAATTTAAATTTCTGGTGGTTTTTTGTGAGAGCCTTGCCACTTGGGACCTTGACAGCTCAGAGCGCATCAGGGCAACATAGGTATTGAAAGCCTCTTTGTGTTTGAGGGGAATAGGGCTTGTCGGTAGCTTCATCGTAAGCGGGTCTATGGGTTTGCCATCAAGTTTAACCCTGTAATCAAGATGGGGGCCGGTGGCATATCCAGTTGCGCCTACATATCCGATGATCTCACCCTGAGTGACCTTTACGCCGTTTCTCATGCCCCTAGCAAACGCCGAGAGATGTCCATAGCCGGTGACATAGCCGCCCGAATGCCTGATAAATAATTGATTTCCATACGCAACCGTACGCCCGGCGTCAAAAATAACGCCATCGCCAGCCGCTGAAACCGGAGTCCCCTTGGGGGCGGCATAATCTACACCGAAGTGAGGGCGGGAGATTCTTAGTATGGGATGAAATCTGCTTTTAGAAAAGAACGAACTGATATACCTGTACCTTAGGGGCGCTCTCATCAGTGTCTTTTTTATGGAGTTGCCATCGGGGCGAAAGAACTCATCCTTGCCGTCTATTTCGTATCTGAGCGCCTCATAACGATCCCCGTTGTTTGTGAATCTGGCGTAGAGAATCTTGCCATACCCCTTAAATACGTTATCCCTGTACAGCTCTTCGAGTACCACCTCAAACGTGTCACCCTTTCGGAGGTCAGTCATGAAATCAATGTCGTAGGCAAATATGTCGGCCAACTCAAACGCAACATTCATGTGCTCCCTTGACTTGCCAATGGAATCAATGAGGTTGTGGTTTATTTTGCCTGAGATTGTGCCTGTTCTCTTTTGATAGGCCAGCGACACCACCTCGGCCTGAAAAAAATTCTCCGCCTCAGCAAGGGTTTCGTCGGCAGAGGCGTCCACATATCTTTTGACAGACAAAAAAGACGAGTCGTCTATGGCATAGTTAAGTTCAAGAATATCATTGTTAGTTGGATTGATGATAATTTTATAGGACATTGTCGGCCTTAATGTCTTCAGGTTATAGAGGTCATTGGAGGCCAGCGAGATACTTATCAGGTCGTCTGTCTTGAGGTTATATTTTTTACTAATGTCCAGAAGCGTCTCCCCTTTTTTAACAAACCCGTTAATAACCCTGACTGGCTGGACAACCGTTTCCCCCGATATTTGGCCAGAAGGTGATATTGAGTTTAATGCCTCTGTGGAGAGCGGCGAAAAATGCGTAATTGATAAAAAAATAACGAATACAAAAAAAACAATCCGACGCCTATCCTTATTAAAAACTACACGGCTGATACGGCTGGCTGACATGGCATACACCTCCTCCTGAAATAGAAAAACACAAAAGAAACGACACTACCGAACCAAAGGCTTTAACAGCGAACAAACAGCACGGGATACAAGGCGGAATGCCCCCCGTAGAGAACACCCGCGTTATATTCCATATAGGCAGTAGCAGTACTAAATAAACAACGTTATATCGGCATCAAGAGCAAAGTTTAGAAACTCCGCCGCCCCTGCAACCATTACCCCATCAACGAGGTCGTCTTTAGATACATTGGTCATTTCAAGTGTTGGAGTACAGGCAAGCATCTTGACATCCATTTCACGGCACGCGTCAACGAGTTCAGGAATAGACGGCCAGTTTATCTTCTTAATCATGCCCTTCATCATTGATGTGGCCATAGGGGTCATGCCGGGCAGCATTCCTATTATATTGGGCATAGGAATTGGGGAAGGCATGGCCGGATTGCCTATCGGTGAGACCTGCAGGTTGCGATATTTTTTCTTGTTAATTATATCCACGCCGTACAGAGTGAAGAATATTTGCACGTCTACATCCATTGCGGCTGCGGTTGACGCCAGAATAAGTGGCGGATATGCCATATCAAGCGTCCCTTTGCTGGCGATTACCGCCATTCTCTTCTTTTTAGCTGTCATAATGTACCTCCATTTTTTTTTAAGTATGCGTATTAAATCATATCATAGGCTGCTATGTCAATAAAAAATCGTTGACGGGATATTTCATGTTAATATTAAGTTTCGGCAAATGGGTTCAAAATGAAAAGTTAGCTTTTATCATATCCGATGGGTTAAAATATGGGTAGAATTGTAAGCATTGGGGGCATTTATGGCGGCCAAAACATTAATAATAGACTTGCCAGACGACATTCCGGCGGCAGTAGCCGAGGAGGTGGATACTTCGTATCTCAAGGAGGCTGTGGCCTCTGTTTTGTATCATACTGGTAAGATATCTGAAAAACAGGCTTGTATAATCATCGGTAAAACACGGCGCGAATTTGAAGATTTGTTGCCAAAATTTGGGTATTCTGTTTTGTCGGACAGCGAAGCAAATATGGCGATAGAGTTTAATCCCTGAAGATACATGGTAGATTTCGCCGTTAGCGACAGCGGCCCTTTGATTTCTTTAGAGAAAATAAGTAGTGGGTATGATTTCATTCGTAGATTGTACAAAAAGGTATTTGTTCCACCGCGATGCCCCCTGTTGATTGAAGAAACAATTGGCCGTCGGCTTGCTTTAAGCTATCAAAAATTACATGAACTCAAAGCAACGACAATACATAATTGTAGGACAGGACATTTATGTATTGCCTGATGATGGCCAAACTGTTTATATATCGGCATCTTACAGTTGGCATGGTTTATGATATTAGTACGCCACAGCGGGGTTGCTATATGTTGCAGAAATGGGATTTTGATGAAAATAATTTAGTTGCACATGTATTTATGTAACTTTTGCCTTGTTGTTTTGCTATAATAGCCGTTAAGGCTGTGTGATTGGCGGCTGCTTTAGAAACCGTTTGCGAAGGAGTAAACTTGTGTCTGTTTTGATAATCAAAAATATAGACAGCGAAGGACCTGGCACGATAGAGGACTATATCAAAGAAAAGTCCATACCGTACCGGATTGTTAATATTACCCGCGAGCCAGTCCCTGATGCCGACGGTTTTGATACGCTGGTCATCATGGGTGGGCCGATGAGCGTAAACGACGATGACGATTATCTCAGGAGAGAAGAGGATTTAGTAATGCGTTTCATAGGCAATGAACGAAAAGTCCTCGGCATATGTCTTGGCTCACAGATGATAGCGAAGGCGCTGGGGGCAAGGGTTTATAAGGGGCCGGCCACTGAGATTGGCTGGTACCGGATAGCGGCATCCGGGGCGGGGATGACCGACGAGATGTTTTCAAGGCTTGCCGTGGCCGATACGTCTGAGCTTATGGTTTTTCACTGGCACGGCGAGACATTTGATTTGCCGGAGGGGGCGGTGAGGCTTGCCTCTAACGCACTTTATCCCAATCAGGCGTTTAAATATGGAACGGGCGTCTATGCCTTTCAGTTTCACATAGAGGTAAACAGGGAAATGGTCTACGACTGGATGAGACACGAGCCGCTTGATATGGGGAAACTAAAGACGCAGACTGAGGAGATATATCCGTCTTATTCGGGGCGCGCCCGCGCATTTTATGAAGGATTTTTCAATAAATAAAGGAGGGCTATAGGGTGAAGAAAATCGAGGCAATAATAAAACCGTTCAAGCTTGATGAGGTAAAAGACGCCATAAACGCAATCGGCGTACAGGGCATGACAGTAGTAGAGGTAAAGGGGTTTGGCAGGCAGAAGGGACACACTGAGCTATACAGGGGCGCAGAGTATGTTATAGACTTCATACCTAAGATAAAAATAGAGCTTGTTGTCGCCGACAACATGGTCGAAAAGGTAATTGATACGATAGAAAAGACGGCCAAAACGGGAAAGATAGGAGATGGGAAGATATTTGTGTATAACATTGAAGACGCCCTGAGAATAAGAACAGGCGAAAGAGGCGAAGTAGCCCTTTAATCATCACCAATATACTAAATTCAGGAGGTTAACAACAAATGACACCAAAAGAAGTACTCGCGTTTGCGAAGAAAAACGAGGCTGTAATGGTAAACCTGCTGTTTGTGGATTTCCCCGGCATGTGGCAGAATTTTTCCGTACCGATCGGGCAGCTCGGCGAAAAGTCGTTTGAGGAGGGTTTTGGATTTGACGGCTCTTCTATAAGGGGATGGCAGGCTATAAACGCATCAGACATGCTCGTGCTGCCTGACCCGTCCACAGCCATGATGGACCCATTCAGCAAGTACCCGACGCTTGATCTTATCTGTAATATAATAGACCCGATAACCAAGGCGTCCTACACCCGCGACCCACGATATATAGCCCAGAAGGCACATTCGTACTTACAATCCACCGGCATTGCCGACACTGCATACTTCGGGCCGGAGGCGGAATTCTTCATCTTTGACGACATACGCTACGACCAGACGACAAACAGCGGCTACTACTTTATTGATTCCAAAGAGGGCATCTGGAACTCAGGCAAGGATGAAAAACCGAACCTCGGCTATAAGCCGCGCTACAAAGAGGGATACTTCCCCGTATCTCCGAATGACTCGATGGAAGACCTGAGAACAGAGATGGTGGTAACACTGCAAAAATGCGGCATTGAGGTAGAGGCGCAGCACCACGAGGTGGCAACCGCCGGGCAGGCGGAGATAGACATGAGATTCTCACCGCTTGTGAAGATGGCCGACTGGCTGATGATATTTAAGTATGTGGTGAAAAACGTGGCGAATAAAAATGGAAAGACCGTGACGTTTATGCCCAAGCCGCTGTTTCAGGACAACGGCTCAGGGATGCACGTCCATCAGAGCCTGTGGAAGGGAGATAAGCCGCTGTTTCCGGGAAAGGAATATGCCGGCCTCAGCGAAATGGCCCTGCACTATATCGGAGGAATCCTGAAGCACTCAAGGGCGATTGCGGCGATAACGAACCCTACGACGAATTCATATAAGAGACTGGTACCGGGGTTTGAGGCCCCTGTGAATCTGGCCTATTCGGCGCGAAACCGCTCAGCCTCAATAAGGATACCTATGTACTCGCCGTCGCCAAAGGCCAAGCGCATCGAGGTGAGATACCCCGACCCATCATGCAATCCATACCTTGCGTTTACCGCAATGTTGATGGCTGGAATAGACGGGATACAGAACAGAATAGACCCGGGCGAGCCGCTTGATAAGGATTTGTATGATCTTGAGCCGGAGGAGTTGGCCACCGTACCGCAGATGCCGGGAAGCCTTGACGAGGCATTAAACAACATAGAGGCCGACCACGAGTTTCTGTTAAAGGGCGATGTGTTTACGGAGGATGTGCTCAAGACATGGGTAGCCTACAAGTGGGAAAAAGAGGTGGACGCCATGAGACTTAGGCCGCACCCGTATGAGTTCTACCTGTACTATGATGTGTAAGAAGTTATAGATATTTAAGAAGTGGTAATAGTAGGAGTAATCGGAGGAAGGGATGTAAGTCCATGGCACCTCGGGGAAGCCGAAGAGGTTGGCAGGCTGGTCGCGTTAAGGGGCGGCCTGTTAATCTGCGGCGGCCTTGAGGGCGTCATGGAGGCCGTCTGCAAAGGCGCAAAAAAGGGCGGCGGCATGACAGTGGGGATATTACCGCAGGGGGATAAAAAGTCAGCCAATAAGCACATCGATATACCGATAGCAACGGGGATGGGTGCCGCAAGAAACGCCATAATAGCACAAACCGCGGACGTACTTATAGCCATTGGCGGTGCATACGGAACCCTGTCAGAGATAGCCTATGCCCTCCAGTTTAATAAACCGGTAATAGGGCTTAGGACATGGGATATTGAAGGCATAATAACCGCGGAGAACGCCGCTGAGGCCGTTGAGAAGGCGTTTAGTTACCATAAGTAAGTCTGTGCCTGTTTTCCCTTCTGATTGTTGACTTTCTCATATTTCTGTGTCATAATAACCATATACAAGAAAAGGAGGAAATATTATGGACGATGAATATGATGTAATTAACAATGATGATAGAAAAGATGATGAGAATCAAGATGATGTAAAACTTCGTGATGTATTTGAAAACGCAAAGGCTGTGTTATGGGCTACTGATTGGACAGTCGATACAATATTAACTCAAATAAAACGCGGTAATATTGATATGAATCCTAAATTTCAAAGACGCGATGCTTGGGATCAAAATAGAAAATCCAGGTTTATAGAGTCATTGATTTTGGGACTTCCCGTTCCACAGATCATATTAGCAGAAAAAAAAGAGAAAAATAAAAGAACTTCCTATATTGTTATAGATGGCAAACAAAGGCTGCTAACTTTAATGCAGTTCTGCTTAACTACTCAAGATCTCACAGGAACAGGAGAATTAAAAAAAGGTGAATTCGATCCTATTAAACCATTAAAGTTAAAAAATATTGATATAAAAGAGTTGGATGGTTTAACCTATTCTGAATTAACCAGTAAACCAGAGTTGTATGGGTATCGCGATGATTTCGATAATCAAGCAATTAGGACTACCATAATAAGAAGCTGGCCTAATGAAGATTTCTTGTACAGAGTATTTTACAGATTAAATACTGGTAGTTTACCTTTGTCGCCACAGGAACTAAGACAAGCGTTGCATCCTGGTAGGTTTCTTGATTATATCGATGAGTTCACTAACAATAGTGAAACCTTTAAATCTCTTTTTAACAGTAAAAACCAGGACCGTCGCATGAGGGATATAGAGCTATCTATAAGGTTTGTTGCATTTAATAAACATTTTTTAATACACTATAAGAACAATCTTAAAGAACATTTAAATTATGTATGTGAGGATCTTAACAAGAATTGGGATACGAGTGAAAATAAAATAATAAACCAACTGAAGGAATTAGAAAATGCTATAAATTTTACAAATGATATATTTGGAAAAGATAGGGCTTTTAAAAGTATTGGCAATCCAACAAGATTAAATAAAGCCATTTATGATATAATGGTATTCTATTTTTCTAAAGATGACATTAGAAAATATATAAATAAATGTAAGGCCGAGCAGGCTATCGTTAATGAGTTTGATAGACTTTGTATAGAAGACAAAGATTTCATTGAATATATTGAATTATCTACAAAAAATACTCGTAGTATCGTAGAAAGAATTTCAAGATGGGGAACTGCTCTTTCAAAAATATTGAATATACCTTTAGATATACCACAGATTGTTGAGGGAAGCGTAGGCTCAAAAAGAGAAATTCAGATAGTAAAAACAAAAGCGGCATAGATATTATGTCACAAAGGTTTGAGGAACTACAAAACCGACTGACTCAATTGAGGATACGCTTCATATCAGGATCAGAAACCGTTGAACAAGATGATATTAGGGCATATGTATTGCTGGCACACGCTGAGATTGAGTCATATTTTGAAGACATCACAAGAGAAATAGCAATGAATGCTTATACTGATTGGAATGACAAAAGTACTCTATCGGCAACTCTAATATCGTTAGCAATTAATAGCGAAGGCAACTTTGGAAAAGCACCAATAGAAATACTAAATTTAATTGATAAAAATAATAATAAAATGAATGTGACTCTACAAACAGCATTGATGTCATTTATTATAAATATAGACGATAAAGATGGAATTAAAGGTATAGTGGATTCATTTGATGATATAGTAAGACAGAATAATGGAATTAAAGAGAATAATTTATTAAAATTGCTTTTACCAATCGGAGTTGATAGAATGGATATTGACAATACTTGGTTGATCGATATCAATCAATTTGGTGAACGGAGAGGTGATATTGCACATCAGTCACTTACAAAAGCTAAGGAAATACTCTATCCACTGTCACAGGAAATAAAAGTCAAAAGAATATTGGATGGAATAGAAGAATTGGATAAAATATTGATCGGCTTGTCCGAGAAACAAACAACGGACTAACATCATATAATAAACCGGTAATAGGGCTTAAGACGTGGGATATTTAAGGCGTAATAATAGCAGAAACCGCGGCTGAGGCGGTTGAGAGGGCGTTTAGTTATAACACCTGAATCTGCATCTGGAGGCGGTGAGAGAATGGGCGATAAGGAGATAAGAATCCTTTCGGCAAGGGATATAAGGGGTTTTTCGTTAGTTGAACTCATGGTTGTTATTGCGATAGTCAGCTTGTTGACCTCTGTGGCGGTACCATTGTTTCTGGGGCAGAGGGAAAAATCAAGGGTGAGGGCAACTGAGTCAAGCGCCCGGAGCGCGGTTGCTGATTTACAAGCATCTCTCGATGCTTACATGTCCGGAGATCCCATTGTCATAACTTCCAATCCATGGGGTGGACAAGAATGCTATGAGACCGCAAACGCAAGCACAACTGGTAATACTTGTTTAGCCCTCTTAAATCAAACGCCAAGCGTGTACAAATACTCCTCATATCCGGGCGGTATGACTGATGTTCTGTCCATCTTTGCGGCTGGCCATAATTGGAGTGGAAACACAAGCGCGTATAACGGTCTTCCCTTGTTCGTAACGGCGTCTCCGACAGACGGCCAGGTTCTTTTAAGTCCGGCAGGGAGCAAATCTATTTATATCCTTGCCTATGCCTCAAACTCCACAGCGCCGGTATTCAGCCAATTAGTAACCAGCCGATAGTTACTTACTTATCTGCCGCCTCTTTCACTCCCATTTTCGTCAGAATCGTACTCTTTCTATAAAATAAATCCGCGTCCTTCGGCGAAAGAGTAATCCCTTTTTCTATCGCCGCCAGGGCCTCCACATATCTGTGCATACCAGATAGCGCCTCCGACAACAATTTGAGGTTCTCCACATCTTTCGGATTGATAAGGATGAGCTTCGTTATATACTCAATGGCCTCGGCATATTTTTTTTCTGCCACTAATGAAGACGAAAGGCGCTTGTAAAACTCAGTCCTGTCGCCCTTATACCACAGCCTGGCCGAGCCGAGCAGGTACCTCTGTGCCTCCTGAATCTTACCCTGTCCAATCAGGGCAGCGCCCATGTTGAAGTTTAACTCATCATTATACGGGACTATCTGAAGCCCTTTCTCAAATTGAACCACCGCCTCATCCACTTTGCCGCCTTCCATCAGATAAACGCCGTAGTTGTTATGCGCCATATAGTTGAATTCTGTCACGTCAATAGCGTGTTTGTAGAGCTGGCCTGAGTCCCTCCAATACCCAATCTGCCTCCACGTAAATGCCCCTAACACGGCCAATATCAATACGGCGGCCACTGCATTCACCGTCTTTTTTTTAAATATTTTCTCTGAAATATCACGAATGCCCCATGAGATAATAATGAAAATCCCGACGAGCGGGACATACGTATAACGGTCGGCCATCGGCGACAGGTTGACCTGAAAGACCTGTAAGACCGGCACTAACGTGCCCAAATACCAAAACCATCCCACAAGCAAATAGGGATATTTTTTACGAACAGCAATGGCGGTAATGGTGGCAGACACTAAAAATACGGCAGACGCGGCAGTCTCCCACCACGGCCATACCTTAAGATATGGATACAGCACTGTCAGACGCGCTGGACTTATCATGTGGACTAAATAACCCGTATAGGAGTTTATCGCCCTGATTATTCGCACACCCAAAGGCAGACCCTCAAGGGTAATAACCGTTCCAATTCTCCACTCCGGCAAAATCGTCATAAAAAGGGAAACCGCCGAAAGTATAAAAAACGGGATCTTCTCTGTGAGCAATCCCGGTAGTCCCGTTCGTTTTTGTGCTTTATACCGCCCTAACGGCCAGCAGTCCAACAGCAACAACAGAAACGGCACTGTAACGAGCATCGGCTTTGACATAAGCCCACAGGCAAAAGCGGCAAGCACAGATAAATATCTCCACAACACAGGGCGACGCACATAATAGGTGTAAAAAATAAAGATTAAAAACCAAAAAAATGTCGAAAGGACATTTTTCCTCTCAGCCGCCCACGCCACTGAATCAACACTCATCGGATGCAGCGCAAACAACGCCGCCACAAACGCACTCTCCCATAGTCTGCCCGTCATCAGCCTCAGGCACAAAAACAGCAGCACCGCGTCTGCGATATGAAAGAACAAGTTCATCAGGTGATGCCCCCTCGGGTTCAGGCCAAACAGCTCAATGTCCGCCATATGGGAAATCCACGCAAGTGGATGCCAGTAGGAAAAATATGAGGTCGTAAATGCCCATCTGATGTTGGCCATAGTAAGGCCAGAGTGGATTTGTGCATTGTTGACGATGTAGTCATAGTCGTCGTACGTGACAAAATCATTATACCTAAGCGGCAGGTAACAAAAGAAAGTGACCGCTACAAGTATCAGTATAATGAGATATATTAGTCTGCGCTGCCTGTCCATAGTGTGAGGGGTATTATAGCAATTTGCCTGATTTAGGGCAATGGAAGTAAAAGGATTAAAAGATTAACGACGAAGGGGGGGTAATTCTATTTCTAAGACATAAGGGCATTAATAATCCAAGGCCAAGAAACGATAGAGCGTACTCTATCTTTATTGTTTTCCAAGTCAAGCAATGATTTTTCAAGGTGATTTTCAAAAGAGTCGAAA